>JBFKVO010000014.1:0-9359 GCA_041639095.1 Candidatus Limnocylindrales bacterium
CTCGATCCGGAGCGGCTCGCCGGGCTTGTCCGCGGCGCGCGCGCCGCCGTGCTGCCGGTCCTGTCGGAGGCCGCGGGCCTGGCGGCGATCGAGGCGATCGCGTGTGGCGTGCCGGTCGTGGCGTCCGCAGTGGGCGCCCTGCCCGAGATCGTCGGGGCTGCCGGCCTCATCGTCGAGCCGCGCGACGTCGATCGCCTCGCGGTAGCCCTGACGACGGTCGCCACGGGTTCGCCGGTCCACGACCGGCTCACCGCCGCCGCCCTCGACCGCGCCCGCGCGGCGTCCCGGACGTGGGACGACGTCGCGCGCGAGACGCGCGCGGTCTACGCGGACGTCGCCCGACCCGCCGCTGCCGACTGACGCTCGCCGCCAGTCCCGACCGACGCTCTTCGCAGGGGATCGACGCCCAACGCCCGGGGCGACCTCAGAGTTCGCCGCGTCCGTCGATCGGGAACGGCAGCGGCCGGACGAGGACCGTCCCGTCCTCGATCGTGACCTTCGTGCCGGTCTCGAGCACGTTCACGAACGTCTGGCCGAGCGTGAGCGTGACCGGCCGCCCCGCCGCGTCGAACAGGAGCGTCGGCCCCGTCGTCGACGCCTTCTTCCAGGTCCCCTTGATCGTCCGCCCGTTCGTCGCGATCCAGGCCGACCCGGAGCCGACGTAGTCGGCTTCCAGGCGTTTCTTCTCGGGCGCCCCGTCGTCGAGCGGCCCGAACCTCATGAGGAGGACGACGACGTTCTTCGGGGCGATCGGCGCCCCGGTCGCGGCATCCACCTGCGGATCCTCCTTCGTCACCGAACGGAGATACGTGTTCGTGCGCGGGTCGTACGCGTACGTGATCCGGTTCCCGCGGTACGCGAACGTGATCGTCCCGCCCTCCGGGCGTTCCTCGAGCGGCGCGTCAGGTGCGAACGACCACGCGGGCTCGAGCGGCCCGTCCGTGGCGCCGAGACGGGAGGCGAGCGTGCGCAGGTTCTCACCGTCGGTGTACACGTTGTGGGGGGCGAGCCGATCGCGGCTCCGCCACAGGTAGATCCCGCCCCAGCGGAACTCGTCGGCGCTGTAGACGAGCTGGCCCCGTCCCTGGCTCCGCAGCGTCGCGAGCGACTGCGGCGAGCCGCCGACGTGGACGTAGACCGCCCGCCACTCGGCCGCCCACGCGACGTAGTACTCGCGGGCGCTCCGGACCGGGCCGACGAGCGTGGGCATCGTCTCCTGGAAGATCGCCATGTAGCGGGGGATCCCGCCCTCGGCCGGGGCATGCCAGACGACCGCCGCCTCGGACATGCCGGACTGCGGCCGCGCCGCCGAGTGGTCGTCGATCATCACGGCGATCGGCCGCTGGGCGGCGGCCTCCTGGGTCACGAGGACGCCGGTGAGCGGGGCCGGCACGAGCACCGGGGTCGGCTCGGGGGTCGGCGTCGGGGCCGGCGTGGGCTCCGGCGTCGGCGTGGGCTCCGCTGTCGGGTCGGGCGCGGCCGAGGCCGCCCCGACGCCCGCCGCTTCCGATGGTGAGGCGACCGCGGTCGGGGCCGCCGTCTCTGCGGCGATCCCCGGATCGCGGCCGATCAGCCCGGCGACGGCGCCGACCGCGAGCCCGACGAGCGCCGCGGCGAGCACGAGCGAGGACACCCAGGCCGCCCTGCCCAGGCGGGTGCGCAACGTCGAGCGTGGGGGGTCCCCCGGGAGCGGCGGTCCAGCCGTCATCGCCGCGCAGGATAGCCGACGCGGCCACCTCGGCCGTCGGCGCGCCGCCCGCGGTCGGGGTAGGCTTCTCGGACGACGACCAACCAGCCGACGAGGCGAGCGATGAGCGAACGCACACCAGACACGCCGTCCGACGCGGGAACCGAGTCGGGGCCAGGCGCGACGAAGGTCCACCGCCCGACCGCGCTGACGACCGCGACGAAGCGGGCGGGACGGAAGGCATCCGCACCCGTGCCCGAGTCGGGCGCCTCGAACGGGGCCCGGCCCCGCGCGAAGCGCGCGAAGACGGCCCCGACGGACGCACCGAGCACCACGACCAGGAAGCGGCCGGCGCGTGGACGCGCACCCGGCGGGCCGGTCGCCGTCATGGAGCCACCGCCGGCGACGGAGCCTGCGGTCGCGAACGCGCCGGTCGAGCTTGCCCGCACCTCCTTGCCGGCGGCGACCGTGAGTGCCCTGGATGTCCGGCAGGGCGCGGTGGGTCGCGTCGATGCCGAGGACGTCGCCGTCAGCCAGGGGGCGATCGGGTTCGCCCGCGGCGAGCGCGTCTCCGTGGAGATGGGCGCCATCGGGGCCGGCTTCGGCGGCGAGGTCCGGGTGACCCAGGGGGTCGCCGGGACGGTGATCGCGCGCGAGGTCGTCCTCGAACAGACCCTGACCCGGAGCGTCATCGCGCGCGACGTCGTCGTGCGCCGACCCTCGGCCGTCCTGTTCCTCCTCGCGCAGCGCGTCGAAGGGGACGTCCGGGCGCTCGTCGACTGGCGCGGCGCGCTCGCGTTCGGGGCCGTCGTCGGCCTCCTCGTGGGCCTCCTGCGCCGGCGCGGCTGAGCGCGTCCATCGCCCAGGTCGCCCCGGGTTCCGGGCCGACCCTCGCGTATACTCGACGCTCGGCCGGGGACGCCGGCCGGGCCCGGCCGGGATCCCACGGAACCAGCCCACGCCGTCCTTCCGCCGGAATCGCCCTCGAACCAGCAGGAGTCGCCTCGCCCGTGACCCAATCCGCGGCCCGCGTGCACGACACGGCCGACGTCGAGGAGGACGTACGGATCGGGAAGGGGACGGCCGTCTGGCACCGTGTCCACATCCGCCGCGGCGCCCGGATCGGCGCCCAGTGCGTGATCGGAGGGGGCGCCTTCATCGACGTCGACGTCACCGTCGGCGATCGGGTCAAGATCCAGAACGGCGCGCTCCTCTACCACGGGGTCACCGTCGAGGACGGCGTGTTCATCGGCCCTGGGGCGATCCTCACCAACGATCGCCACCCGCGGGCGATCACGACGACCGGCGACCTCGCCGGTCCCGAGGACTGGACGGTGAGCCCGATCGTCCTCCGCCACGGCTGCTCGATCGGAGCCGGCGCGGTCGTCGTCGCCGGCGTCGAGGTCGGCACGTTCGCGATGGTCGGCGCGGGCGCCGTCGTCACGCGCGACGTCGGCTCGTACGCGCTCGTCGTCGGCAGCCCCGCGCGACGGATCGGCTGGATGTGCGCGTGCGGCGCGCGGCTCGTGGACCACGACGGGCATCCGGCCCCGGCCGAGCCGGAGCGCTACGCGCGCGACCGCGAGCTCCACTGCCCGTCGTGCGGGCGGCGCTACGTCTATGTGCCCGACGCCGATGCGCTCGAGGAGCGAGCGCCGGCCGCGAAGGGCCGCGCCTCGTGATCCCGATCGCGCGTCCGGACTTCGGGCCCGAGGAGGTCGCCGCCGTCACCGAGGTGCTCGAGTCGGGGATGGTCGCCCAGGGCCGCCGGGTCGCCGAGCTCGAGGCGCGCTGGGCCGACCGGGTCGGGGTTCGCCACGCGATCGCGACGAGCAACGGGACGACCGCCCTCATGGCGATCCTCGCCGGTCTCGGGCTGGGCCCCGGCGACGAGGTCATCACGGTCGCGCACACGTTCGCCGCGACCGCGAACGCCATCCTGTCGACCGGCGCGACGCCGGTCTTCGTCGACATCGAGCGCGACACGTACGTCATCGACGCGAAGCGCATCGAGCGGGCGATCACGCCACGGACGCGGGTCATCGTCCCCGTCCACCTGTTCGGGCTCGTCGCCGACATGGACATGATCCGGGCGATCGCCGACCGGCACGGGCTTGCCGTCGTCGAGGACGCCTGCCAGGCCCACGGCGCGACGTTCCGGGGCCGGACCGCCGGCAGTTTCGGGCACGGGGCGTTCAGCCTGTACGCGACGAAGAACATGTCGACCGCCGAGGGCGGCCTGATCACGACGGACGACGACGATCTCGCCGATTGGCTGCGTCTCTACCGGAACCAGGGGATGCGCAGCCGCTACGAGTTCGAGATCCTCGGCTACAACTTCCGGCTCACCGACCTCGCCGCGGCGATCGGCCTGGTCCAGCTCGACAAGCTCGAGCGCAACACGGACCGGCGGCGGGCGATCGCGGCGGCCTACGACGCGGCGTTCGCCGACCTGCCGGTCGGGCTCCCGATCGTGCCCGACGGTCGCACCCACGTCTTCCACCAGTACGTCATCGACGTGGGCTCGTCGCGCGACCGCATGCTCGCCGGCCTCCGCGAGGCGGGCGTCGGGGCGGATGTCTACTACCCGGTGCCCGTCCACCGCCAGGCCTACATCCTCGAGCGCGGGCTCCACGCGGAGCTGCCCATGACCGACCGGGCCGCCGCGCGGACGCTGGCCCTGCCGATGTTCCCGGGCATGCGCGACGACGAGGTCGCGACGGTCGTCGCAGCCGTCCGCTCGCTCGTCGGGACCGGGCGCCGGAGCGGCACGCCGCGGGCGGCGACCGTCGCCGGATGAGCGCGCCCCGGGCGCGCCGCGTGCGACCGTGAGCGGCCGCTGGGTGGCGGCCGGCGACCGCCCACTGCGCGTCGGGCTGATCGGGCTCGGGGCGATGGGCCGCAACCATCTGCGCCTGCTCGCCGGGCGGCCGGACGTGCGCCTGACGGCGGTCGCGGATCCGGCCGCGCCCGCGCTCGCCGCCGCCGTGGCGGCGACCGGCGCGCAGGGCTTCGAACAGCCGATGGCGCTCGTGGCCGAGGCGGACCTCGACGCGGTCGTCATCGCGGCCCCGACGACCGCCCATGCGCCGCTCGCCCTCGCCGCGATCGACCGCGGCATCGCCGTGCTCGTCGAGAAGCCGCTCGCCGCCGACCGATCGGAGGGTCTCGAGATCGTGCGGGCGGCCCGGGCGTCCGGCGTGCCCGTCCAGGTCGGCCACGTCGAGCGGTTCAACCCTGCCGTGCTTGAGCTGGGCCGCCTCCTCACCGACGGCCGCCTGTCGGCGATCTACGCGATCGCGAGCCGCCGCGCCGGGCCGTTCCCGGCGCGGATCCGCGACGTCGGCGTGACCGTCGACCTCGCGACGCACGACGTCGACATCCTGTCCTGGATCGCCGGAGAGCGGCCGGTCCGGGTCGCCGCCGAGACCGCACGGCGCGTCCACGCGGATCACGAGGACCTCTTGTTCGCGCTCCTCCACTTCCCGTCCGGGGCGACCGGGATGCTCGACGTGAACTGGCTGACGCCGGTGAAGCGGCGCCAGCTCGTCGTGACCGGCGAGGAAGGGATGTTCGAGCTCGACTACCTCACCCAGCGCCTGACCTTCACGACCGGCGACGACGCTGCGGCGCCGCAGCTCATCGGCGGCTACGCCCCGACGTTCGAACGCGAGGGAGTGGAGCTGTCGGTCGAGCGGACCGAGCCGCTCGCGGCCCAGCTCGACTCGTTCCTGCACGTGGTGCGCGAGGGCGGCCGGCCGGTCGTGGACGCGGAGGACGGGCTGTGGGCGGTCGCGCTCGCCGGCGCGCTCCTCGCGGCCGCGGCGGAGCGGCGGGTCGTCGACCTGTCCGACCTGCCCGAGGCGCTCGCCACGTGAGCCGCTGCGGATGAGCATCGTCGACCGGCCGACGACCGGGCCGAGCCTGCTCGGCGGCTCGATCGACGTCCCGGCACGGCCCTGTACGCACGATCTGCCGCCGCGCCACGTCGACGGCTGGACGGGGGAGCCCGGGACGGCCGGGACGGTCGCGGTCGTCGGGGCCGGCAAGATGGGGATGCCGCTCGCCGCGCAGTTCGCGGGGCACGGCTGGCGGGTCATCGCGGTCGACGTGCGCGCGGACGTCGTCGAGGCGATCAACGCCGGCCGCTCGCACGTGGACGGGGAGCCCGGCCTCGCCGAGCTCGTCGCCGGCGCCCACGCGGGCGGGAGGCTCTCGGCGACGACCGACGGCACGGCCGCGGCAGCGGAGGCGGACGTCGTCGTCGTCATCGTGCCGGTCGTGCTCGACGCCGAGCGCCGGCCCGACCGGCGGGCGATGGACGCGGCGGTCGACGCGATCGGGCCGGGACTCCGTGCCGGCGCGCTCGTCGTGTTCGAGACGACGCTCCCGGTGGGCGACACCCGCGGCCGCTACACGCCGCGCCTCGAGGCGGCGAGCGGCCTCTCGGCCGAGCGCGACCTGTTCGTCGCCTTCTCACCCGAGCGGCTCTACTCGGGGGCGGCGCTCCGCAACCTGGCGATGTACCCGAAGCTCGTCGGGGGCGTCGGCCCGGCGTCGTCGGCCCGGGCCGCGGCGTTCTATGACGCGGTCCTCGACGCGGAGGTCGTCGCCATGTCGAGCGCCGAGGCGGCCGAGTTCGCCAAGCTCGCCGACACGACGTACCGCGACGTGAACATCGCCCTCGCCAACGAGTTCGCGCGGGCAGCCGACCGGTTCGGCGTGGACATCCGCGAGGTCATCGCCGCGGCGAACAGCCAGCCCTACAGCCACGTCCACCAGCCGGGGATCGGGGTCGGCGGGCATTGCATCCCTGTCTACCCGCACTTCCTCCTCGAGGGCGCCCCGGACCTCGCGCTCGTCGCCCGGGCCCGCGAGGTGAACGACGGCCAGGTCGGGGCCGCGATCGGCCTGCTCCGCGAGGCGCTCGGCGACATCGCCGGCCGGCCGATCCTCGTGCTCGGGCTGACGTACCGCGACGGCGTCCACGAGCTCGCCTACTCGCAGGCGCTGCCGCTCATCGCGGGGCTCGCCGGGGCCGGGGCGAGCGTGTCGGCGTTCGACCCGCTCCTCACCGACGACGAGGTGCGCGGCGCGGGCGCCGCGCCGTATCGCTGGGGCGACCCGGGGCCGTTCGCGGCGATCGTCACCCAGACGGCGGACCCGCGCTGGCGCGAGCTCGATCCGGCGTGGTTCCCGGACCTGCGGCTCATCCTCGACGGGCGCAACTCGCTCGGCGAGCCCGCGCTCCCGCCCGGGGTCGTGCTGCGCGGCATCGGGGTCCCGGCGCGCGACGCGGCCGAAACCCGCCGCGGGGCCGGGGCCGGCGGCTCGCCCGAGACCGGCGGGTGACCGCGTCCCGGCTGCGCGTCGCGACGATCGTCGGCACGCGGCCGCAGCTCATCAAGGCGGCCGCGCTCCAGCCCGTCCTGCGGGCCCGCCACGACGACCTGTTCATCGACACCGGCCAGCACTGGGACGAGCGGATGGCCGGCTCCTTCTTCGCCGAGCTCGGACTGGCACGGCCCGATCACTCGCTCGCGGCCGGAGGCGGGACCCACGCGGAGCAGACGGCCGCGATGCTCACCGGCCTCGAGCCGATCCTGCGCGATGCTGCCCCGGACGCCGTCCTCGTGTTCGGCGACACGAACTCGACGCTGGCGGGCGCGCTCGCGGCGGCCAAGCTGGGTCTGCGCGTGGCCCACGTCGAGGCGGGCCTCCGGAGCTTCGACCGCGCGATGCCGGAGGAGCTCAACCGGATCGTCGCCGATCACCTCGCGACCTGGCGCTTCGCACCGACCGACGTGGCGGTCGCGAACCTCGCTGCCGAGGGGATCCGCGACGGGGTCGTCCTCGTCGGCGACCTCATGCAGGACCTCGCGGCCTCGGTCGCGAGCGGCATCCGCGACACGGGGGCGCTCGCCGACGTCGCGCGGACGCTCGTGCCGGCTCCGCGTGCAGGACCGGTGCCGGACGGGTCCCTCGCGCCCGGCGCCTACGTCCTTGCCACCGTCCACCGGGCGGAGAACCGTGAACCGGAGCGGATGGCGGCCTGGCTCGCGCTGCTCGCCACGGTCGCGCGCGGCGACCGGCCGGTCGTCCTGCCGCTCCACCCGGGGACGCGCGCGGTGATGGCCGAGCTCGGGCTGTCGCCGGGGGTCGACGTCCACGTCGTCGAGCCGCTCGGCTACCGCTCGTCGCTCGCCCTCCAGCTCCATGCCGCCGCGGTGCTCACCGATTCCGGCGGCGTCCAGCGCGAGGCCGCGTGGCTCGGGGTGCCGTGTCTCGTCCTGCGTGGGACGACCGAGTGGACCGAGCTGACCGCCGACCCCACCGGCCGGACGGTCCTCGTCGGCCTCGATGCCGACCTCGCGACGCGCGAACTCATGCGTCTCGTCCCGGCCGACCCTGCCATGGCGCACGCCGCGGCCACCGAGCGCGCCGCCCGCCTGGCACTGCCGCCGGCGGGTGCGGCCGAACGGATCGTCGCCGCGCTCGGCTGAGGGGCATGATCGGCGGGTCGGGCGTCGAACGCCCGTCGCGCGGACGAACGCGCGAGCGCTAGCGGGAGGCCCCGGACGCAGCCCCAGCCGTCGGCCGGTCGTCGATCGAGTCGTTGGCATCCGCCGCCGGCCCAGGATCGGCGACCCGCCCGAGCGAGGCGAACCGGAGGCCGGCCGCGCGGACGCGATCGCCGTCGACGATCGAGCGCGTGTCCTGGACGAGGTCGCCGCGCATCCGCGGGGCGAGGGCCGCCCAGTCGAGCGCGGCATAGGACGGCCACTCGGTCGTCACGAGCACCGCGTCCGCGCCGGCGACCGCTTCCTCGACGGTGGCGGCGACCGCGAGCAGCGGGTCCTGCGACGTCGCGTGCGCCTCGGCCATCGGGTCGTGGCCGACGACATCCGCGCCCGCAGCGCGGAGCGCCGCGATCACGGCGAGCGCGGGCGACAACCGCGCGTCGTCCGTGTTCGCCTTGAACGCGAGCCCGAGGACGGCGATCCGCCGCTCGCGCAGCGAGCCCCCCAGGCGCTCGGCGAGCTGGGCGACGAGGGCCTCCTGGTGGACGGCGTTCGCGCTGGCGACCCCCGCGAGCAGCGGCGCCGGGACGCCCCGGCGCGCTGCCTCGACGTCGAGGGCGATCGCCTGTTCCGGCAGGCACGATCCGCCGTATCCCGGACCCGGCGTGAGGAACGCGCGACCGATCCGCGCATCGAGCCCGATCCCGTCGACGACCGCGCCGATGTCCGCGCCGATCGCCTCGGCGAGCCGGGCGAGCTCGTTCGCGAACGAGATCTTCGTCGCGAGGAAGACGTTGCTGGCGATCTTGATCAGCACGGCCGACCGAGCGTCGGTCACGACGACGGGCTTGGCGAGCGCGTCGTACACGTGCGCGAACGCCTCGGCGGCCGGTCGATCGGACTCGGTCAGTGCACCCACGAGGACGCGGTGCGGTTCGTCGAAGTCGCGGAGGGCGCTTCCCTCGCGCATGAACTCCGGGTTGACGATCAGCTTGGCGCGGGTCCCGCGGTCGAGGCGACGCTGAGCGAGGAGGAGCGCGCCGCGCTCGAGGACCTGGGGTACACGGGGGAGGACGAGTAGGGGGGCGGGCTGCTCGCGCGTCACGCGGCGGTGCCTCGGGATCGGGACAGGGAGAGGGCCCCTCCCCATC
>JBFKVO010000015.1:0-9187 GCA_041639095.1 Candidatus Limnocylindrales bacterium
CATCCCCTTCGTCACCTGCCCGAACAGCGTGTAGTTCTTCGGGAGCCGACCGGTGAGGTCATCGGTGCAGATGAAGAACTGGCTCCCGTTCGTGTTCGGGCCGGCGTTCGCCATCGCGAGGGCACCCGCCACGTAGTCGCCTTTCACCGGCTCATCCGCGAACTTGTAGCCGGGTCCGCCGGTGCCGACCCGCCCAGCGTCGAGCGCCGACTTCTTCCCGAACTGGCCGTCACCGCCCTGGATGACGAAGCCGGGGATCACGCGGTGGAAGATCACATCGTCGTAGAAGCCCTTCTGCGCGAGCTCGACGAAGTTCTGGGCAGCCTTCGGGGCACTGTCGGTGTAGAGCTGGACCTCGATGTCGCCGATCTCGGTGGCGATCGTGGCGCGGGTCATGGGCAGGCTCCTTTCCGCCGCTCCGTGGGAGCGGTCATCACGGGGGTCGCTGACTTCATGGGGTGGTCACGGTGACCGAATCCATGGCCACCGGCTGGAGCGCGCTGTTGTTCGGCGAGCCGCTGTTCGGCATCGCCGCGATCGCATCGACGGTCTCCATGCCGGACGTGATCTCGCCGAAGATCGCGTACGTGTTGTAGCTCGCGAGGACCGGCCCGGCCCCGTCGTCGAGGACGATGAAGAACTGCGAGCCCTGCGAGTTCGGTTGCGACGTCCGCGCCATCGCGACCGTCCCGCGCTGGTACGTGGCGGTCACCGGCTCGTCCTGGATCGCGTAGCCCGGACCGCCGGTCCCCGTCCCGGTCGGGTCGCCGCCCTGGATGACGAAGCCGGGCACGAGCCGGTGGAAGACGACGCCGTCGTAGTAGCCGCACGCGGCGAGGGCCACGAAGTTCCCGGCCGCGATGGGCGACAGGTCTGCGCTGACGGTGATCGCGAAGTCGCCCTGCGCGGTGGAGATCGCGACCGTCCGGGTCTCGCCGGCGGCGAGGGGCGCGGGCTGGCTCGTCGGGCAGCCTCCCGCCCCCGGGTCCGTCGTCGGGGCGGGAGTGGCGGCGCCGGTGCAGGCGGTCGCCACGATCGCCATGGCGCCGGCGAGAGCGGCGAGGGAACGGGAACGCGTCACGTGGCGGCCTCCAGGGCTGCGCGGTAGTCGATGGCCCCGGACAGGAGCGCCTCGCCCAAGATGATGCCCGCGATCCCGACATCGCGCAGGCGACGGATGCCGTCGAGGTCGCGCACGCCACCCGCGACGAGCAGATCGGCGTCCACGGTGCGAACCAGCTCGCCGATCCGGTCGAGCTCGTCCGGACTCCCGCCGTGGGCGAGGACGAAGCGCCGGACGCCGGCGCCCATGAGCTCGCCGACGAGGTCGGGCAGGGCGGGCGGCGCGCTCCTTCGCCACGGGAAGGCCGCGAGGCGGTCCGGACGCGGGTCCAGCCCGATCGCGAGCCAGTCGCCGGCGACGGCGAGCGATCCGCGCAGCGTCGCGGGATCGTCGGCGACCGCCAGCGACAGGACGACCCGTGTCGCCCCGGCGGCGAACGCGAGCCGGATGGCGTCGGTGCTCTCGAGGCCGCCGGCGACCTGGATCGGCGTCGCGATCCGTGCGGCGATCGCCCCGATCGCCTCGAGGTTGACCGGCTGGCCGGCGCGCGCGCCGTCGAAGTCGACGAGGTGGACGAGCGGGGCGCCGAGGGCGACGAAGCGTTCGGCGATGCGCTCCGGGCGGTCGGTCGGGGAGCCCTCGCCGGTCGCCGCGCCGGGCCATGACACGACGCGCGAGCGGCCGCGCTCGAGATCGATCGACGGGATGACCTGCACGCGTTCCGAGCCCCGGCCGGCGCCTCAGCCCCCGCCGGCGAGGCGGCGATGGAAGCTGACCGGGATCGAGCCGTTGCGAAGGAGGCGGTCGTGGAAGACGCGCAGGCTGAAGCGGGGACCGAGTCGGCGCCGCTCGTCGTCGCGGAAGCGCAGCAGCAGGATCTTCCCGAGCAGGTACGACAGCTGATAGGTGGGCGTGTACGTGTAGCGGAGCACCTCAGCGCGCGCGTTCGGGGACTCGAAGCGCGTGTGGCTGCGGAGGAACTCGGTCGCCTCGTCCACGCTCACCTCGCCCCGGTGCATCCGGACGTCGAGGATGATCCGGCAGGCCCGCCAGATCGCGTCGGTGGCGAGGGCGAGGCGGAAGTTCGGGCCGTCGTCGAATCCCTCCTCGCGCATCATCTGCTCGCAGTACATCCCCCAGCCCTCGGTGAACTCGGGCGCGTCGGTCTGGAGACGGGTGAGCGACGGGTGGCGGACGCCGAGCGCGAGCTGGAGGTGATGGCCCGGATAGGCCTCGTGCACGCTCGTGTTGCTGATGCTGCTGTAGTTGTGCTCGCGCATCGCACCCTCGCCGTCGCCGACGGAGCGCGTGACGATGTAGAGGCCGGCCGGATCGGGATCGAAGCGCGCCGGCTCGAAGTAGGCGGCGAACGGGACGAGCGTGCGGAGGTAGGCGGGCGTCTCCATCACGCGGATCCGCTCGTCGTCGGGGACGGTCGCGATGTCGTGCGCGATGAGGTACGTGCGAGCACGGTCCATCGCGGCGCGGTACGCGTCGAGGGCCTCCTCGAACGTCGCCGGATGGTCCTCCTTGATCCGGTCGACGACGGTCTCCTCGTCGGCGTCCGGATCGATCTCGCGGGCCGCGGCCCGCCGGGCGGCATGCTGCTCGGCGAGCTGCTCCTCGCCGATCGCGAGGATCGCGTCGGCGTCGAGCCCGTCGAACGAACGCAGCGCGATGAGCGCGTCGCAGCGGTCCGGCCCGAGCGCCCAGTCGTCGGAGGCGTCGGCGAGGGTGCCACGGAGCCACTCGACGTGACTCGAGATCGCCTGCCGGGCCGATGCCGCGGCACGCTCCAGGCGGCGCTGCGCCGGGCCGTCGAGGACGTCGCGCCCGGCCGCGACGATGTCGTCGACGAGCGCGGGCATGTGCTCGGCGGCCTCGATCTCGAGGAGCTGCCAGCGGCCGACCTGCGCGCCGCGGGCGCGGGTCCGGCACGACTCGGTGTACGGGCCGATCGCCGCGAGGCGACCCGCGATCGCCTCGAGCCGGTCAGGCAGCGGCGCGAAGTCCCGCGCGAAGAGGAGGAACAGGCCCTCCCCGACAAGGTCGATCGCCTCCGATCGGCGCTCCCATTGGCGGACCACGTCGAGGTCGAAGATCGCGCGGCGGACGTTGTGGATCTCGAGGTCGCGCTCGAAGGCCGCCTGGCCGGACAGGCCGCCCCGGTCGAGCCGCTGGATCGCGGCGAGGTGCTGCCGCTCTGCAGCGAGGCGTCCGAGGACCGCGTCGCGCGACCCGTCCCCGAACCGGTCGTCGGCGTGATGGAGACCGAAGAAGGTGGCGAGGACCGGCTCGTCCGTGATCACCCGCCGGAAGCGCGCCTCGACGAGGTCGTAGAACGAGTCGTCGAGCGGTCCCGGCCGAGGCGCCGGATCCGGCCGCGGGAAGGCGCCCGCGGCCCGCGCTCCCGCCGACCCGGTCACGCGGCCAGCTCGGCGGCGACCGCACGGATCGCCGTGTCAACGTGCGACGCGGTGATGCCGTGGTGGGTGGCGGCCCGGATCTGGCCGTGCGGGTACCACTCCATCCGCACGCCGCGGGTGCGCAGCCCGTCGAGGAACGCCGACCGGTCGCGCTCCACGCGGAACAGCACGAAGTTGGTCGCCACCCGTGCGGGATCCAGCGGCCCGGGCGCAGGCTGGGCGATGTCGCCGGCGGAGACGACCCCGCGGATCTCGGCGAGTCCCGCCGCCAGGCGCCGGGCGTTCTCGTGGTCCTCGGCGAGGCGGTCGATCATCCCGTCCGCTCCGTCGCGAAGAGCCACGAGTCCGGCCGCCGCGAGGATCCCGGCCTGGCGCATCCCGCCACCGAGGAGCTTGCGGGCGCGGCGCGCCCGCTCGATGAACGCCGCCGATCCGACGACCACGGAGCCCGCCGGACAGGCAAGCCCCTTCGAGAGACAGAAGGTCAGGCTGTCGGCCGGCGCCGCGAGCTCGGCGGGCGTCACGCCGAGGGCGATCGCGGCGTTGAAGAACCGGGCACCGTCGACGTGGAGCGGCACGCCGCGCTCGTGGGCGATGGCGGCGACCTCCGCGACGTACTCGGGCGGGAGGACCTGGCCCATCGAATGGGCGTGGGCGTTCTCGAGCAGCACGAGGCCGGTGATCGGTTCGTGGTGGTCGGTCGGGTCCCGGAACGCGGCGCGGATCGCATCCGGGTCGAGCGTCCCGTCGGGACGGTCGTCGAGGGCCCGGATCGACGCGCCGACGACGACCGCGTGGCCCGCCGCCTCGTCGAGGACGACGTGGTGCTGGCGCCCGGCGATCGCCTCGGCGCCGCGCGGCAGATGCGCCATCAGGCTCACCAGGTTGCCCATCGTGCCCGTCGCGACGAACAGCCCGGCTTCCATCCCCAGGAGTTCCGCTGCCCGCTCCTCGAGCCGGTTCACGGTCGGATCCTCGTGGAAGACGTCGTCGCCGACCTCCGCGGCGGCCATCGCCTCGCGCATCTCAGACGTCGGCAGGGTCACGGTGTCGGAACGGAGGTCGATGGGCTCCATGGGGCGCCGCGAGTATAGGCGAGGCCATCTTCGGAACGCCCGCCATGAGCCGGGTGTACGGTGAGTCGATGGCACCGCCAGTGGAACGCGGGTCCGACGACGAGGTCCGGTTCGCGCGTTCGATCGGGTCGCGTCGGTCAAGCGGGGTCCGCGGTCACGTCGTCCTCGCCGTCGTCGCAGGGCTCGTCGTCGTCGCGATCGGCGTGGCCGGTCCGCGCGGCGACGGCGGCCCGCCGACCGACACGTCGGGCCTCGTGCCGGGCCCATCGGGCGAGACCGTTCCGCCCGGCACGCCGGTCGCGAGCCCGTCGTCGCTGCCGGTCCCGACGCCATACCGGCCGCCGGCCACGCCGCTTCCGCGTGTCGAGGCGTTCGCGGACCGCGGGATCGCCGACCCGTTCCCGGTCGTCGAGGTCACGCAGGGCGTCCTCGATCCGGCGACCGGGCGGTTCCGCCACCTCTCGGCCGACTTCGTCGACGGCGCCTTCGTGCCCGACGACGCCGGAGGGACCGTGTGCATCTGCCGGACGCGTCCCGGGAGCCTTGACGAAGAGATCGAGCGCCTCTTCGTCGTCCGCTGGGACGCCACGGGCACGGAGCTCGAGCGCGTGCCGCTCGCGGACATTCGGGCCGACCGGCCGCGCCTCGACGCCTGGCGTTCGATCGTCCTCGACATCGCGCTCACGATCGACCGCCGCACCGTGCTCGTCGCGTCCGCCACGCTTGCCGGTGACCGATGGATCTCCTCGGTCGACGCCTACGACATCGCGACCGCGGCTCCGCTCTGGTCGCGCCGCCTCGCCGACCGGCCGCTGGCGGGCGCGTCCTCGCCGGATCGAGGCCGGATCGTCGCGAGCGTCTCGGCCCGCATCTCGCCCGACGGGGACCTCGCCTCGGTGAGCGTCATCGACGGCTTCTTCGACGCCGTCGGCACGCCCTCATGGCATCGCTCCGTCTGGCGGATCCCTCTCGCGGATGGCATCGCGGGAGATCCGTCGCTCGTCGTCGATGAGGCGCAGCCCGCCGACGCGTGGTGCCAGGGTGAGTCGTACGCGACCGCGGACCGCTCGCTGTCGGTGTGCGCCGCGTGGTCCCGGGCGGGTCGGGTGTCGACGGTCGTCCGCCTCGCGAGCGGCGACGGAACGATCATGCGTGACGTTCCGATCGGCGGCCACGGCATCGCGTTCGCGCCGGGCCTCATCGACGCGACCGCGGGTGCGCTCTACCTGTGGGATCCGACCCGGCACACGCTCGTGTGGGTCGATCTCGCGACCGGCGACGGGCGAGTGGTCGTCCATGGCTCGCCGCGCGGTCGCCCGGTGCCGGGCTCGGCCGCGGGCGGAGGCACGGCGGGCCTCGATCTCGCGCTCGGCGACGGGCTGGTCACGTGGGTGCCCCTGTCGTCGCCTCTCGAGACCTGGATCCAGACCCCGCTCGTCGGGTCACGCGACGGCCGGTACCTGTACGCCGCGGGTCTCGACATGCGCGAGGAGGGTCTTCGGACGGCGATCGCCCGCTCGACCGGCATCTGGGTCTTCGAGGCCGCCACGCTCGAGCTCGTCCGGATCATCCCCCCGGCGGCCACGCACGATGCGCTCTCGCTCACCGCGGACGGTCGCTACCTGCTCGCCCTCGGCGTCGCCGGCCTCGACGAGGACGGCCGTCCCAGCGACTGGGCGACCTCGGTGTCGATCTTCGACGCGCGGACAGGGGCGCTCCTCCAGCGGTTCGGCGATCCAGCGCCACAGCCCTACCACGGGGTGTCGCTGGTCTGGCCGCCACCGTTCGACTGAGCTCGTGGCCGCGGCCACGCCGCGACGCCGGTCCGGCCCCGGTTCCGTAACCGCTGCGCCGGGTGTAGGTTCGGGGCATGCACCCGGGCGACGATCCGCGACGATCCCGCGACGCCGATCCCCACGACGCGGGCGATACCGTCATCGCCCCGGTGCCGGTCGAGCGTCCGAGGCGCAGCACCCGGATGCGGCTCGCCCTCGTCGCGGGTCTCGCGGTCGTGGTCGTCGTCGTGGGGATCATCGGGCCATCCGCGGTCGGCACGCCGTTGATCGACCTGTCCGGCCTGCTTCGCCGTCCACCGGCCGCGACACCGACCGCGACGGCGGGTCGCACCACTCCCCCGACAGCGACGCCGCTGCCCCGCTACGAGGTCTTCGGCGCGGGCGGGCCGGTGGCATCGATCCCGGTGCTGACGTCCACGTACGCGCTCCTCGACCCCCTGACCGGTGCGATCAGCCCGCTCTCGGCAGACCTGGCGGCGGGATTGTTCGTCGGCGACGGAGCAGGCGGCATGCTGTGCATCTGCACGCCATGGTCCGCGGACGTGGAGAGGACCACCACCCGCGTGATGGTCATCTCGTGGAACGCCGAGCATGTCGAGACGGGTCGGCGGCTCGTCACAGAATTCGCGGTCGAGACGGACGGGCCGGCAAGGATCGGGATGTCGCTCGGTCGGGCATTCACTCGCGATCGGGCCGTCGCGCTCGTCGCCTCCGCCCAGACCGAGGACCGGATGTGGGTCTACCGCCTCCAGGCGTTCGACGTGGCGACGGGTGAGCGGCGCTGGTCGATCGATCTCGATCGGCGGCCCCTGCGCGAGCCGCCAGCGTCACCCGACGTGCGCGAGACACCGAGGGCTGGCCCGGACGAGGAGCCAGCCATCGGGGCGCGCATCGGGAGTGACCTCCGCGTCGACACCGCGCTGTCCGACGACGCGGTCCGGGTCGTCGCCACCGACGCGATCCACACCGGGCTCGGAGCTTTCCGCATCGCCCGGACCAGCTGGCACATCCCGCTCGAGGCGGGTCGCCCGGGGCCGTCCGTGCTGCTCGGGACCGAGGCCATGTCCATGTCGACGGCGTGCCACGAGGGCTTCGCCACGGCCCAGGACCACGTCTCCATCTGCACGACGGTCGCCGGCCCAGCGGAGCATGCGACCGTCGTGCGGATCGACGATGTCGACGGGACACAGCGCCATCGCGCCGTCCTCCGCGATCTCGGGAGGGACCTCGGGCCGTCCCTGATCGATGCCGACGCACGCCGGCTCTACCTCTGGGATCCGGCCACGCATGTGCTGGTCGCGATCGACCTGGCGACCGGCCAGTCACGGCTGTCTTCGTGGCACATCGACGGCGACGGTGGGATCGACCCGCCGCCCGCAGATCGCGATGTGACGCTCGGGTCGACGCGGACGTCCTGGACGACCGTCGAGACCTCACCCGGCTGGTGGCGCGAGCCGAGGCTGGTCGGATCCGCCGATGGGCGGCACCTCTATGCGGTCGCGTGGCTCCTCGGTCCCGTTCCGACCGAACCCGCGTCGATCCGGTCGACGGGCGTCTTCGTCATCGATGCGCGTACCCTTGAGCTCATCCGCGTCATCCCGCCAGCCGCGACTCACGACGCGGTCTCGCTGACGGCCGACGGGCGGTTCCTGCTCGCGACCGGTGCCCGGGGCTACGACGCGGGTGGCAGGGTTTCCACGTGGCCCCGGTCGCTCTCGATCTTCGATGCCCAGGACGGCCGGCTACTCGTCCTGGTCTCGCGCTCGGACACCGAGGACGGGATCCGCCTCGTCTGGCCGCCGCCCGTCGAGTGAGCGCCGACCCGGGCGACGACTGACAAGGCGGGCCGCAGCTGCTATCCTCCGCCTTCGCCGCGCGGACCCGTGGTGTAGCGGCCCAACATGCCAGCCTGTCACGCTGGAGATCGCCGGTTCGAATCCGGTCGGGTCCGCCACCGACGCATCCACCTACGCCCCGTCCGCCCGCCCGGACGGGGCGTCCTTCTGCCCGCCGGCGACCGCCGGACCTCCTTCGATGGCACAATCCGCCCGGTGAAGCGCTCTCCCGCGGTCCTCGTCGCCGGGATCCTCGTCGTCGGTGCCGGCCTGACCGCGCTCGGCGGCGGCGGCTTCGGCCTCCCTGCGCCGTCGCCCGAGGCGGGCGTCGCCGCGAGCGCCCAGCCCGTCACCGGTGCGGGCACGCCCGCGCCGACCGCCTCCCCGACCCCCAGCCCGACGCCCTCCCCGACGCCTGAACCGACCCCCGTCCCGCCGGTCGTCGACGCGATCGTCCCTGTGACGCAGTTCCGGTCGGCGCACGCGGGGACGTCCGCGGACGAGGTGGCCGCCGTCCTCGCGGGGACGTCGAAGCGGTACGCCGCGCTCGAGCTCGTGGGCAGCGACGCGCCCGCGATCCTCGCAGCGCTGGGCCTCGAGGCGCCGCCCGCACCAGCCGATCCGGCGTCGGCGAGGCTCCTCCTTGCGCCCGACGCGGCGACGCTCCGGTCCGACCTCGCCGCCCACCGCGACCGGCTCGCGTTCCTCCGGGCGAGCCAGGTCGATCCGAGCGTGCGTGCGCTCGCGTGGGGGGACGTCGCGCTGTTCGGCGTCGAACGGGTGCGCGACCTCGCGGACTGGCCGCTGTCGGCGTCGTTCGAGGCCGCCCTCGGCAGCGACGGCGTCCCGGACCCGGCCGCCCCCGACAACCGGACGTTCTCGCCCGCCGGCCTGTGGACGATGGTGGCGGGTGGCGACATCCTCCTCGACCGCGGGGTCTACA
The DNA here is from genome assembly GCA_041639095.1 of Candidatus Limnocylindrales bacterium. Lineage (GTDB taxonomy): Bacteria > Chloroflexota > Limnocylindria > Limnocylindrales > CSP1-4 > CAKKPP01. The sequence continues at coordinate 9,140 of JBFKVO010000015.1, forward strand.
AGACGGTCAAGATCGACGGGAAGGGCGTGGACTTCCCGTTCGACGGCG
>JBFKVO010000016.1:0-9091 GCA_041639095.1 Candidatus Limnocylindrales bacterium
ACGAGCACATCCTCGGTGGGCAGTGGCCGGAGATCGGGGTCCGCTCGGCGATGATGTTCGAGGCCGTCGAGGTCATCTCGAAGCTCTTCACCGGCCAGGTCGTCAAGCACCGCGGCGACCACTTCACGCTCGAATCCGCGAAGCTCTATACGCGGCCCGAGGAGCCGGTCCCGATCTACGTCGCGACGGCCGGCCCGGTCAACGCGAAGCGGACCGGCCGCCACGCCCAGGGGATGATCACGGTCGGCGCCGCCGACGAGAAGATCTCGATGCTCTGGGACAAGTTCGCCGAGGGTGCGCGCGAGGCCGGCAAGGACCCGACGGGCATGCCCAAGCTCCTCCAGATCCACATCTCGTGGGCGCCCACCGACGACGAGGCCGTCGACAATGCGATGCGCGAGTGGCCGAACGGCGGGATGCCGTTCCCGAAGCAGGACATCAAGAACCCCGAGGACTTCGCCGCGATGGCGAAGCTCGTCAGGCCGGAGGACTTCAAGAACCGCGTCCTCATGACGTCCGACCTCTCCGCGCACACCGCCCACATCCAGCACTACGTCGACATGGGCTTCGACGAGGTCCATCTCCACAACGTCGGGCGCAACCAGGCCGAGTTCATCGAGGTCTTCGGTCGCGAGGTGCTGCCCGCGCTGCGGCTCGGCTGATGCCCGGGCCGGGCCGGGACGACGTCGATACCGCCGCGCTGCCAGCGCGCGGCGAGTTCGTGCTGCGCGGCGGACGCGTGATGACGATGGATCCCGCACTCGGCACCGTGGACGTCGGCGACGTCCATGTTCGCGACGGCGTGATCATGGCGATCGGAGCGAGCCTCCCGGTGACCGCCGCCGAAGCCATCGATGCGCGCGGGATGATCGTGATGCCCGGATTCGTCGAGACGCACTGGCACCTCTGGAACGCCATCTATCGGAACCTGATCACCGCCCAGGGACACTATCTCGCGGTCAAGCACGAGCTGGCACCGTTCCATAGTGCGCTCGACTTCCATCGATCGACCCGCCTTGCGATGCTGGAAGCCCTGGATGCCGGGATCACCACGGTCCACAACTTCGCTCACAATGTCGTGGACTCGGAATTCGCCGATGCGGAGATCGAGGCGATGGTCGGTAGCGGCCTTCGCGGCCGATACTCCTACGGCTGGCCCGACGCACTCCCCAGCGACAAGGTCATGCCGCTGGCCGATGTCGAGCGCGTCCAGCGGACCTGGGGCGGCCCAGCGAACCCGAGCGACGGTCGGCTGACCTTCGGCCTCGTGGCCCGGGGGCCCCAGTACACCGAGCGAGCGATCTGGCGACAGGAGCTCGGGCGAGGACAGGAGCTCGGGCTGCCTCTGGCGATCCACGCCGGACCGTTCGCCCGGCCCGTTTCGGCTGTGGAGCTTCGCGCAGAAGGATTCCTTGACGCGAACATGATGCTCATTCAGTTCCAGCGAGCGACCGCCGCGGATCGGCAGGCGATGCTCGAGACGGGTGCCTGGAACAGCCTCGGCGCGCTGCTGCTGCACCTGCGCGGGCCCATCGAGGCGGACGTGCAGAACCTCGTCCGGATGGTGTACGAGGGCGTCAATACGTGCCTGTCCATCGACTCGACGCCGATCTCGACGGTCAACATGTTCGAGGTGATGCGAGCGCTCTGGCAGCTCGGCGTTCCCGCCGGTCGATCGCATCACGCGCCGCCAGCGGCCACGGGAGCCCATCGAGAGGAGGGTCACGGTCACCCGGCGCAAGGTCACTCGGCCGAACGGGACGCCCCCGCGAACGACCGCCCGGATGTCGGAGCAATCACGCTTCGCCGGTGCCTGGAGATGGCCACGATCGACGGCGCCCGCGCCCTCGGGCTGGATCGGCTCACCGGCTCGCTCACCGTGGGCAAGCGGGCCGACATCGTGCTGGTCCGCGAGACCGACCTCAATATGGCGCCTCCCGCCGACCCGGAGGTCGCGCTCGTGTGCTCGGCGACCATCGCGAACGTGGACACCGTCGTGGCGGATGGACGGATCCTGAAGGCCGGTGGTCGGATCGTCGGCCTCGACGTCGAGACCGCCAAGGCCGAGGCGGCGGAGTCGCTCCGCGCCATCCGCCAGCGAGCGGGCGGGCGCTGGGCACAGGACGCCGACGTCGGGGGCTCAGACCGATGACTCCGGACGACTCGCCCCTGATCGCCGGCTCGTGGCTTGCCGCGCGGCTCGCTGACCCGCGCGTCCACGTGGTCCAGCTCCTCTATGAGCCCGACGTCGACGACTATGCACGCGCCCACGTGCCCGGGGCGCATGTCCGCTTCTGGAAGGCGCTGCTCTGGGACGAGCGCCAGCGCCAATTCGCGACACCGCGACAGATGGCCGAGCGGCTGTCCAACCTGGGCGTCGGCTCGGACGACACCCTGGTCCTGTACAGCGGGCGCAACCAGTATGCGATGTACGGATACTGGGTCATCAAGGCGATGTGCGGCCACGCGGACGTCCGGGTGCTCGACGGAGGTCTGCGCAGATGGGTCATGGACGGCTACCCGGTGACGGCCGAGCAGCCGGTCGCGCGACCTGCGCGCTACGTGCCGCGACGGCAGGTGCGCGACGACTCCTCGCGGATCGGCCGCGACGACGTCCTCCGCGGTCTCGGGGCGCCGGGGCGAATCCTCATCGATGCGCGTTCGCCGGAGGAGTATCGGGGCGAGCGGCTCAAGCCCGCGCCGGGCCCCGATCACGGAGCGGAGGCGTACGGACGGATCCCCGGCGCCAGGCACCTTCATGCTCGCGACCTGCTCGATCCTGACGACTTCACCGTCCGCTCCCCGGCCGAACTGGAGGCCGCCTTCCGGGCCATCGGTGCGGGGCCTGATCAGGCGGACGAAGTAGTCGCGTACTGCCGATTGAGCCATCGCGCAAGCGCGATCTGGTTCACGATGACCCAGCTGCTGGGCTGGACCCACGTCCGGGTCTACGATGGTTCGTGGACCGAATGGGGCAGCAGCGTCGGTCTTCCCGTGGAGCGCTGAGCCCGAGCTCCCGGGTCACCATGCGTCACCGCCACCTGCGGCGATCGGCGGGGCCGTGGCGTGACGGTCGTTGTCGCAGGCCGGGTTCGATCAGGCGTCCAGCCAGTCCGACGGGGACTCGAGCAACCCCTTGAACGTCGCAAGAAACCGCGCGCCGCCCACGCCATCGGTGACGCGATGGTCGGCTGAGAGGACGACCGTCATCCGGCGACGGATCACGACCTCGCCGTCCTCGACGACGACTCGTGGTTCGGTCCGCGCGGTAGCCAGGATCGCGACCTGTGGCGGGGTGATGATCGCGGTGAACGCGCTGACCTCGAACATCCCGAGGTTCGAGAGGGTGAAGGTCGCTTCGCTGATCTCGGGCGGACGGAGGCGACCTGCCTTGCTGCGCGCGACCAGGTCCTTCAGGCTCTCCGCCAGCTGATCGACGGACTGGTTCGCGCAGTCGAGGAGAGCGGGGGCGATCAGTCCCTCGTCGAGAGTGATGGCCACCCCGACGTTGACGGCTTCCCAGCGTTCGAGGTAGTCGCCAGCCCAGACCGCATTCAAGTCTGCATGTTCGACGAGCGCCAGCGCGGTCGCGCGGACGAGCGCCGCGGTGACAGTGATGCGATGGGCAGCCTCGCGCTCGGCGTTCATCGCCGCAAGACCCTCGAGCAACTCGTCCATCCCGATCTCGGCGGTGACGTAGAAGTGGGGCGCCGTGGTCTTGCTGGCGACCATCCGCCGGGCGATCGCCTTGCGGACCGGACCGGGCGAAACGATATGGCGGCCGCTCGTCATGGGCGATGGACCTCGTTGCGGACCCGAGCGGACTAGGAGCTCGATGCCTCAGCAGATACAATACCAAGATGATTGGATACACTCGGCCATGAGCCGGCTGGCGGCCAGGAGCGCGCCGCCCGCGCCGGTCGAGATCGAGGGGATCGAACTCATCGGGTACACCGATGTCGACGATCGACCGCCGTTCAAGCTTGCTCTCGCGCGGTCCGGCGACCGCTGGCTGCTCTACTGCGGCCACCTGTGGCATCGCGGTTGGTCGATCGTCGACGTGACCGACCCGAGGGCACCGCGCACGGTCGCCTTCATCGAGGGCCCGGCCGACACCTGGACGACGCAGGTGAACGTCGCGGATGACCTTCTCCTCGCAGGCCTCGCTCGGATCCCGCCGAAGTGGGGTGGAAGGGGCGGCGCCCCGTTCGAGGAGGCTGCGCTCGTCTTCGCACTCGACGAGCCGGATAGGCCCCGACTACTCGCGCAGATCAGACTCGGCGGGACCGGCTCGCACCGGAACTTCTGGGCCGGTGGCCGGTACGCCCACCTGGCCGCGAACGCCGCCGGATTCGCCGGCTATATCGATGTCATCGTCGACCTGCTGGATCCGACGGAGCCGCGCGAGGTCGCACGCTGGTGGGTGCCGGGTCAAGGCCCGGACGAGATCCCCGACCCCGCCGAGGACGGGCTGTCGCTGCACGGCCCGGCCTACGTCGTCGGAGATCGCGCCTATCTCGCATATGGCGGAGCGGGGATGATCATCCTCGACATCCGAGACATCGCGGCTCCGCGTCTTGTAAGTCGATTCGACGTCTCCCCGCCGTTCCGGGGTGGCTACTTCGGTGCCGGTGTCCACACTGCGCGCCCGCTCCCCCGGCGTGGACTCGCAGTCCTCCATGGTGAGGCCGGGGAGGAGCGCTGCGACGAGCCGCTGAACTTCGCAGGCATCGTCGACATCAGTGACGAGAGCTCCCCCTGGCTCGTCTCGACGTTCCCGGTCCCTGTTCCGCCGCCGCGGCTTCGGTACCGCTCGTACTGCGACAAGGGGGGACGCTTCGGTCCCCACAACTCACATCTGCCGCAGGGCCAGAGCCATCTCGAGGACAGGGACGACGTCGTCTATCTGACCTGGTTCAACGCTGGCCTTCGCATCTATGACATCGCCGATGCACGCCGGCCGACCGAGGTCGCCCGCTTCGTACCGGCCGATCCACGCCAGCGCTACGGACCATTACCCGCGACCGCCCTCGTGACCCAGTCCGAGGATGTCCTTGTCGACGCTCGCGGCTTCATCTACCTGTCGGACAAGAATCAGGGCCTCTACATCCTGCGTGCTTCGGGACTCTGAAGCCGACGCGGACCTGCGCGCCTAGATCCCGATCGACGGCTTGACGACCATGAGGAACACGATCGCGATGACGATGACCCCCATCGCCTTCCCATCGCGCTCCGCCTGTTTCACGAGCCGTGCCAACTCCGCCGCTCCGGCCGACGCGGGGTCATGAGGGCCGCCGGACGCGGGCGACCGGCCGACCTCGGCCAACCGCCGCTGGCGCGGCGCGGACACGACGACGTTGTAGGCGATGGCCCCGACATACAGCGCGATCGACACGAGGAGCCATCGGTACGCCGGCGCGAGCGAACCCGCGGCGGCCAACGTCCTGTCCGGCACCGTGGCCCAGGTCGTCTTCCTAGGGGATACGCTCGACGTCGGGGTCGACGTCGCGGGGGTCCGTGTCACGGCCCATGTGCCGCCTTCGACGGAGGTCCGCCGGGGCGACCAGACGTGGCTGGAACTGCCGGCAGAGGACTGCACGGTCATCCACGACGACCACGGTGTGACGAGCGGTCGGCGCCTCGACGACAGCGCCGACGCGTCCGCGCAGGACGGGTGATGCGCCGATAAGACCTCGCTCGCGGGAAGGCGAGGCCCTGCCCACCCCTAGACGCGGCGACTGCCGATCTGATTGGGACTCTCACGCGGCCGGCGCACGGTCAGGTCCTCGCGGCCACCCCGGCATCCGCGACGACGGGCGGACGCGACGCGGACGCGACGCCGAGTGCGGCGTCGAGCGCGGTGAGATAGGCGCGGGCGCCCATTCGCTCGAAACTCGCGCGGGCCGCGCCTACGAACGCGGCGGAGGCGGCGTCTCCGGCTCCGAGCGCCACGGCCGCATCGGCCGCCGTCCAGGCCGCCCACAGCGGCATCTCGTGATCGGTGTACGCGGCGATCGCGCGCTTGTAACCAGCCGTGGCCTCGTCGGGGCGGCCCTCGAGCGCGGCGATGCCCGATCGGGCCACGAGCCGATGCGTGTTGATCAGGGCTTCACGCGAGTCGTCGGCGTCGAGCCGGGCGGAGACGTCGCGGAGGTGTTCGACGTCGCGCTCCCACGTCGCCGCTCGCGTCAGGTACGGGAGGTAGGTCGCCGCCCCGTAGGTGGTCGCACGTACGGCCCGGTCGAAGGCGACGTAGGCGTCCTCGGGCCGCCCGCCGACGAGCGCGAGCTCGCCGTCATGGTAGTCCACGAACGCCCCGAGGGCGGCATCGGACAGCTCCCCGACGACGCGGCGCAGCTCCTCGAGGAGGCCGTCGATCGGCTCTCCGCGGGCGGTCCCGATCGCGATGACCACCGTGTTGAGGCGGACGCGATCGCCGCTGTTCGTCGCTCGTTCGATCGACTCCGCGACGGTCTCGAGCGCGAGGTCCCACTCGCCCCGGAAGAACCGCGACCAGCCCGCGAACCACGCGGTCCAGATCTCCATCGTCCGGTTGCCGAGCCGGCGGCACAGCTCGAGCGTCTCGAACGTGTTCGCCATCGCCCGCGGCGGATCCTCATCCCACGTCAGGCTCGTCATGTTGGCCCGCGCCCGGAGCTCGGGGCCGACCTGGCCGGTCCGTTGCGCGACCCGGATCGCCTCCTCGAGGACCGCGCCCGCCTCGACGGGGCGGTCGAGGTAGGACAGCGCCGCGCTCCGGTTGATGAGCGCGTCAGCGAGCAGGTGATCGAGCCCGAGGTGCTCGACGAGCGTGAGCGCCTCCTCGGCGACGGCCGCCGATCGAAGCGCCGCGTCGTCCCGGTAGAGGGCGCGGGAGAGGGTCGTGAGGACCTCGGCGCGAACCTCGTCCTCCCCGTCCGCGGGCAGCTCGGCGAGCGTCGCCTCGAGGTCGGCGCGCGCATCGGCGACCTTGCCGGCGGTGAGAAGGATGTCGCCGAGCCGAGCCCGCGCCCGGGTGGCGCCCGCCGTGTCGCCTGCGCCCCGGAACGTCGCGATCGCCCCGTTCGCGAGCGCCTCCGCGTCGTCGCTCGTGCCGCCCGCGTCCGCCGCCGCGGCGGCGCGGACGAGCAGTTCGGCGCGATCGCGCTCGTCGGCGGTCACAGTGACCGCCTGGCGGAGGTGGGCGACGGCCTGGTCGTGGGCGCCGAGCGTCTCGGCGCGCTCGGCCGCGGCGGACAGGGCAAGGCGGGCCTGGATCGCGATCGCCTCGGCCTCCGGGCCCGCCTCGGACGCCTCGTGCGCCGCGAGGTAGTGGCTGGCGAGCAGACCGGCGAGCTCGTCGTCGCCGAGCGCCTCGAAGTAGCGTGCCGCGGCGAGGTGCCGGGCGCGGCGCTCGCGGCGCGCGAGCGTGGCGCTCGCGACCTCGCGGATGAGCGACTGGACGAAGCCGTACTGCCCGCGCTCGGGCGAGCGCGGATCGGCCTCGAGGTCGAAGAACTGGCGCCGGACGAGGCCGCGCAGGCGTTCGTCGAGCTCGCTCTCGGGCCGGCCGCTGACCGCGGCGAGCGCCGCCTTCGTGAAGGTCTGACCGAGGACGGCCGCGTCGGCCACGAGGCTCCGGTCGCCGGCCTCGAGTGCGTCGAGCCGCGAGGCGATGAGCGAACGGAGCGTGTCCGGGACGGCGAGCTCGGACAGGTCGCCGGTCGGCCGGTAGCCGTCGTCGGTCCGCTCCAGCTTGCCGTCGGCGAGGAGAGCCCGGACGGTCTCGACCGCATACAGCGGCATGCCGTCCGCGCGTCGCACGATGGCCGTCACGGCCGCCTCCGGGAGGCCCGGGACGAAGCCGGCCACGAGCCGGCCCATCGCCTCATCGTCGAGTGGGTCGAGTGAGAGGGAAGTCAGCCCACGGGCACCGGCCGCCCAATCGGGCCGCCGGTCGAACAGCTCAGGCCGGGCAAGACCGACGACGACGATCGGGACCCCCTTCGACCACTCGACGATGTGTTCGATGAAGTCGAGGAGCCCGGTGTCGGCCCACTGGAGGTCCTCGAAGAGGAGGACGGTCGTGCCGCGCGCGGCGATCCGCTCGAAGAAGATGCGCCACGCAGCGAACAGGACGTCGCGGCCGCCGGCCGGGGCGGGTTCGAGGCCGAGGAGGGTGAGGAGCCCCGGCTCCACCCAGCGGCGGTCCTGCTCGTCGGTGACGTACTCGGCGACCGTCTCGGCGATCCGCTGGCGGGTCGTCGCCTCATCGTCGTCCTCGGCCAGCTTGGCCCGTCGCCGGACCATCTCGCCGAGCGCCCAGAACGTGATCCCCTCGCCGTAGCTCGGCGAGCGGCCACGGTGCCAGTAGATGTCCTCCGAGATCCCGTCGATGTACTTCTCCAGCTCCCCCGCGAGCCGGCTCTTGCCGATTCCGCCGGGTCCCGAGATCACGAGGAGACGCGCGCGCCGGTCGCGTCCGGTCGATCCGAGGAGATCCTTGAGCAGCCGGAACTCGTCGTCGCGCCCGACGAACGGCGGCTCGGGCAGATCGGAGCGACCCTGACCGCCACGCTGGGCGACGACGCGGAGCGCCCGCCATGCAGGGACCGGCGCGGCCTTGCCCTTGAGCGTCTGCTCGCCGGCCGGCTCGAACGCGACCGCGGCCGCGGCAGCGTGCATCGTCGCTTCCCCGACGAGGACCGTCCCCGGCTGGGCGACGCCCTGGAGTCGCGCCGCGGTGTTGACCATGTCGCCGGCGACCATCCCCTGGTTCGCGGCCCCGAGGGTGACCGCCGCCTCGCCGGTGAGGATCCCCGCCCGGGCGTTGACGTCGGCTCCGAGCGCGCGGACCGCGTCGACCAGGTCGAGCCCGGCGCGGACCGCGCGCTCGGCATCGTCCTCGTGGGCGACCGGCGTGCCCCACACGGCCATGACCGCGTCGCCGATGAACTTCTCGACGGTCCCGCCGTAGCGGGTGACGACGTCAGAGGCGATCTCGAAGTAGCGCGACAGGAGCTCGCGCGTCTCCTCGGCGTCGCGGCCCTCGGCGAGGGTCGTGAAGCTGACGAGGTCTGCGAACAGCACCGACACGAGGCGGCGCTCCGCG
>JBFKVO010000017.1:0-8996 GCA_041639095.1 Candidatus Limnocylindrales bacterium
CCGCCGAGCAGGCGGTCCACGACGGGCGCGATCCGGTCGGCCCACAGCGCGTACTGGCGACCGCTCGGGTGGAGGCCGTCATCGGCGACGAGCGTGCGGTCCGTCGCCGCCCGGAGCGAGAGATCGTGGACGTCGACGTGCGCGATCCGGTGCGCGTCGCTCGCCGCGGCCAGGATCTCGTTGAAGCGGCGGATGTCCGCAGCGCGCACGGCCGGGTCGCCGTAGTCGGCGCCCGCGGGCGTGACCGTGTAGTCGGGCGTCGAGACGGTCACGACCCCGTCGGGCGGCAGCCGCTCGAGGAGCGCTGCGAGGATCCGCTCGATGTTCGCGGCGTACCGTTCCGGGCCGACACCCTGGATGACGTCGTTCACGCCGACGAGGAGCGTCGCGAACGTCGGGTCCAGCCGTTCGAGCTCCGGCAGCTCGACGGCGACGATGTCGGCCGACGTGAACCCGTTGACGCCGAGGTTCGCGACGAGCTCGATCTGGACGCCGGTGCCCCGCAGACGCGCGATGAGCTGGTCCGGCCACCGTTCGTCCGCGTGCACACCGGTCCCGATCGTGTACGAGTCGCCGAGCGCGGCGTAGCGGATCGGGCGCGAACCGTCGGCCATGGCGCCCGAAGTATGCGGCGTCGGCCGAGCCCGGACGACGATGGGTGTGGGGCGCTGGGCGCGGCCGCGGTCGCTGCGGGCGAGACACTCGCGACCCGCCGTCCTATCCTTTCGACAGCGCGCGAGCGGCGGTCGGCACTTGCCCGCGAGTCTCCCCGTCGGTAGGATGCGCGCCAGTGGTCGCTCGGAGCGACCGTTCGTCGGCCGACGCGATCCACGGGCAGCCGCCCGAGACGGACGCTCGGTCACGGCACTCGGAGGAGGAAGCATGCGCACCCGTTCCCTCGGGTTGACCCTGTTCGCGACGGCCGCGATCGTCGTGTCGGCTTGTACCGGCGCGGCGACCCCGGCACCGCCGACCCAGGCACCCACCGACGCCCCGCCGGCGACCGACGCGCCGGCGACCGACGCCCCGCCGCCGACCGACGCGCCGACGGCGTGGAAGATCGGCGTCGTCACCGACGTCGGCACGCTCGACGACAAGAACTTCAACCAGTTCACCTGGGAAGGCGCCGTCGCCGGAGCGACCGCGATCGGCGGCACCGCGCAGCCGATCGTCACCCAGAACTCGGCCGACTACGCCAAGAACATCCAGGCGTTCATCGACCAGGACTACGACATCATCGTGACGATCGGGTTCGCCCTGGCGGACGCCACGGCGGTCGCCGCGAAGGCCAACCCCGACGTCCAGTTCATCGGCGTCGACCAGGCCCCCTGCCTGAACGCGAACGGCGACCCCGATCCGACGTTCAGTGACTGCTCGGGCCAGATGCCGGCGAACTACCAGGGCCTCGTGTACGCCGAGCAGGAGCCGGGCTATCTCGCCGGCATCGCCGCGGCGAACATCACGAAGTCCAAGGTCATCGGCGCCATCGGCGGCGCGGCGTTCATCCCGCCGGTCGTCCGCTACATCAAGGGCTACATCAACGGCGCCCACTCGGTGGACCCGTCGATCCAGGTGAAGGTCGCGTACGTGTCGGACGACCTGAACAAGGCGTTCAACGACCCGGCCGGCGGCAAGGCCTTCGCCACGCAGTTCATCCAGCAGAACACCGGCCTCGACGTCCTGTTCCAGGTCGCCGGCAAGACGGGCAACGGCGTCCTCGCCGCGGCCTGCGATGCCAACATCAACGCGATCGGCGTCGACGTCGACCAGCACGAATCCACCCCCGAGACCGCGAAGTGCACCGTGACCTCCGCCGAGAAGAAGCTGGCGATCACCGTCCAGCAGGCCATCGAGCGGGTCGCGGCGGGCACCGCGCAGGGCGGCGTCATCCCGAACGACGCGAAGAACGACGGCATCGGCCTCTCGCCGTACTACGAGCATGCGTCGATGCTGAGCGGCGCCCAGGCCGCGATCGACGCGGCGTTCGCCGGCTTCAAGGACGGGTCCGTCGATCCGTGCTCGCCGGCCAACTGCACCGATCCGTTCGAGTGATCCGCCCGGATCGCTGAATTCGGAACCGTGATGAGCGGGCCGAGCCGTCGGGCCGGCCCGCTCATCGTTTACCATCCGCGCACACAGAGGGAGCGGAGGACCCGGTGACCGTCTCGGAGCACGTCAGCGCGCCGGCGCTGGAGATGCGCGGGATCACGAAACGCTACCCGGGCGTGCTCGCGAACGACAACATCGACCTGGACGTCCGGCCGGGCGAGATCCATGCGCTCCTCGGCGAGAACGGCGCCGGCAAGTCCACGCTCATGAACATCCTGTACGGGCTCGCCGTGCCGGACGAAGGTGCGATCCTCCTCGATGGCGAGGAGGTCGTCATCGACTCCCCGGCCGATGCGATCCGGCGCGGCATCAGCATGGTCCATCAGCACTTCATGCTCGTGCCCGTGCTGTCGGTCGCCGACAACATCCTCCTCGGCGAGGAGACGATGGCCAACCCGGTCTTCCTCGACCGCGGCGAGGCGCACCGCCGGATCGAGGAGCTCGGCAAGCGGTTCGGCTTCGAGATCGACCCGGAGACGCCGGTCAGCAGCCTCGCGGTCGGCTGGCAGCAGCGGGTGGAGATCCTCAAGGCCCTCTACCGCGAGGCGCGGATCCTCGTCCTCGACGAGCCGACGGCCGTGCTGACGCCGCAGGAGACGAAGGAGATCTTCGCGGTCCTGCGCCGCCTCGCCGCCGAGGGCCACAGCATCGTCTTCATCAGCCACAAGCTGTACGAGGTCCTCGAGATCGCCGACCGGATCACGGTCATCCGCCGGGGTGGCGTCGTGGGGACGACGACACCGGCGGAGACGGACGAGGAGCAGCTGGCCGAGATGATGGTCGGCCGCGAGGTCCAGCTGACGGTCGATCGAGGCGAGTCGAACCCCGGTGAAGCGGTCCTCGATGTCAAGGACCTCCGGGTCCGCAACGACCGGGGCCGCGAGACCGTGCACGGCGTGTCGTTCGAGGTGCGCGCCGGCGAGATCCTTGGCGTCGCCGGCGTCGCCGGGAACGGCCAGGACGAGCTCGTCGGCGCGATCACGGGGCTCCGTGCGCCGACGAGCGGGACGATCAAGCTCGACGGTGCCGACATGACCGGCGCGTCGCCGCGCAAGCTCCACGAAGCGGGCCTCGCGCACGTCCCCGGCGACCGCCAGCGCTACGGGATGGTGATGTCGTTCCCGCTCACCGACAACCTCGTCCTGACCGACTACTATCGCGCCCCGTTCGCCCGCGGGCCGGTGCGCGACGAGGCGGCCGTCGCGGAGGCAGCGATCCGCCTCATCGAGCAGTTCGACGTCCGGACCCCGAGTGCGTTCGTGCCGGGCTCGACGCTGTCCGGCGGCAACCAGCAGAAACTCGTCGTCGCGCGCGAGTTCAGCGGCGATCCGAAGGTCCTCGTCCTCGACCAGCCGACCCGTGGCCTGGACGTCGGCAGCATCGAGTTCATCCATCGCCAGGCGCTCGCGAAGCGCGATGCGGGGACCGCGATCCTGCTCGTGTCGGCGGAGCTGGACGAGGTCCTGGAATTGTCCGATCGCATCGCCGTCATGTATCGCGGCGAGATCGTCGCGGTCGTCGACGGCCGGACGGCGGTCAAGGAGGACGTCGGCCTGCTCATGGCGACAGGCGGGAAGGACCGGACCGGCGCGTCGAACGCCGCCGGCGGCGGCGCAGGGTCCGCGGCATGACCGACGAGCGCGACGAGATGCGCGAGCCCGGCGACGGTCCGACCGAGCCGCCCGACGAGACCGTGACCGGCGCCACCGAGGCCGCGAGCGAGGCCGAACCGCCGGAGGCGGAACCACCGGAGGCGGCCGCGCGGGCGCAGTCGGGGCTCCGCCGGCTGTGGGGCATCGTCGTCGTCCCGCTGGGCGCGGTGATCCTCGCGATGGTCGCAGGATCGGTCGTCATCCTCGCCAGCCAGCTCTTCCTCGGAACGGACATCGACCCGACGCTCCCGCTCGTCGCGTACGCGGCGATGATCGGCGGCGGCCTCGGCTCGTTCAACGGCATCGTCGAGACCCTCGTCCAGGCCGCGCCCCTCGTGCTCGCCGGCCTGGCGGTGGGCGTCGGCTTCAAGGCCGGCCTCTTCAACATCGGCGCCCAGGGACAGTTCCTCATCGGCGCGCTCGCCACGGCGTATGTCGGGGGCCTCATGCGCGAAGAGCCGGCGCCCATCGCGATCACGCTGGCGGTCGCCGCCGGGATCCTCGGCGGGCTCGTCTACGGCTTCATCCCGGGCGCGCTCAAGGCCCTGACGGGCGCCCATGAGGTCGTCACGACGATCATGCTCAACTTCGTCGCGATCTCGATCGTCTCGTTCTTCGTGTCCGGGCCGCTGCGCGTGCCGCAGGCACCGTTCGCGCTGACGATCGACGTGAAGAACGCGCACCTCCCGATCATCTTCGGCCGGAACGGGCACCTGGGACTGATGTTCGCCCTCCTCGCCGTGCCGCTCATCTGGTGGCTCCTGTGGCGAGCGAAGCTCGGCTTCGAGATCCGCCTCGTCGGCGCGAACCCGGAAGCCGCGCGGTTCGCCGGCACGAGCCCGCGTCGGCTCATCGCGCTCACGATGGCGCTGTGCGGCGCGCTCGCCGGCCTGGCCGGCGCCGGAGAGGTCCTCGGCCGCGTCGGCCATCTCACGGCGCCCTACGCGACGAACGTCGGCTTCGACGCGATCGCGGTCGCCCTGCTCGGGCGGGCCAATCCCGTCGGGATCCTGTTCGCCGGGCTCCTGCTCGGGACGATGAAGGCGGGCGCCGGTGCGATGCAGATCCAGGCCGGGATCCCGGTGGAGATCGTCGACGTGATCCAGGGCCTCATCCTGCTGTTCCTTGCCGCCGAGATCATCGTGCGGCGGCTGTTCCGGATCCGCCAGGCGCGCGGCGGGCTCGAGGAGCTTGCCACCGTCACCCGCTCCTACGGCGACAGCCGGAGCACCGGCTGATGGAAGCCCTCGTCATGTTCCTGTACGACATCCCGATCGTCGGGCTGATCTTCCAGTTCGGCGGCTACCTCATCTCGATCCTGCCGACGACCGGCCCGATCTTCCTGTTCGCGGCGGCGCCGATCGCGCTCGGCTCGATGTGCGGACTGATGAACGAGCGGTCGGGCATCGTCAACATCGGCATCGAGGGGATGATGCTGGCGTCGGCGTTCGTCGCCGCCTACGCGGCGTCGGCCCTCGTCGCGAGCGGGGTCGCGGCGGGCAGCGACGGACCGTTCGGGGCGAACACGCCGCTGATCGTCGGCGTCCTGGCCGCGATGGTCGCGGGGATGGTCGTGTCGTCGCTCCACGCCTGGCTGACGATCACGATCCGGGCCGACCAGATCATCAGCGGCACGATCATCAACATCACCGCGCTCGGCCTGACGAGCTACCTCAACCAGATCCTGTCGAAGGCGTCGCCGCCCTCGGCGGGCACGTTCCAGCCGTTCATCGTCCCGGCCGACATCGTGAACCTCCCGTTCGTCGGCTGGTTCATCAACGCGGTCCTCAACCAGCGGCCGATCACGCTCTCGATCATCGTGATCGTGATCGTCATGCAGATCATGCTGTTCCGGTCGCGCTGGGGCCTGCGGACGCGGGCCGTCGGCGAGCACCCGAAGGCGGCCGAGACCGTCGGGATCAACGTCATCCGGCTGCGCTACCGGAACGTCATCCTCGGCGGGATCTTCGCCGGCCTCGCGGGCGCGTCGCTCGCGCTGGAGTCGGCAGGCTCGTTCCAGAACAACATGACGGTCGGGCGCGGGTTCATCGCCCTCGCGGCGCTCATCTTCGGCCGCTGGACCCCCCTCGGGGCCTTCGGCGCGGCGATCCTGTTCACGGCCTCGGAGGCGCTCGAGCGCTCGATCCGGTTCGTGCCGCCGCCCGGCCAGCTGGGCGAGATCATGACCGCGATCCCGCTCCAGTTCTACGGCGCGTTGCCGTACCTGATCACGATCGTCGTCCTCGCCGGGTTCGTCGGCCGCAGCATCGCACCCGCCGCGATCGGGCAACCGTACGAACGGGAGCGCCGCCACTAGCGGCGCCGGCGGAGGTCCAGCGATGACCGCCGAGGAGCGGGCGCGGGCGCGCGACGTCCTCGATCTCCAGGAGGGCCGGGGCCCGGTCCCCGTGCTCGGCGACGCGGGCGTCCGCGAGGTCCTCACGTCCGCGCGGCGGATCGCCGTGATCGGCTGCTCGTCGCGGCCCGACCGGCCGTCCTTCGCGGTCTTCCGCTACCTCGTCCACCAGGGGTACGAGTGCGTGCCGGTCAACCCGGCCGAGCGGAGCGTCCTCGGCATCCCCGCGTTCCGGACGCTCGGCGAGGCCGTCGCCGCGACCGGTCCGGTCGACATCGTCGACGTCTTCCGCCGCTCCGAGCTGTGCGTCCCGCACGCGCGGGAGGCGGTCGCCGCCGGGGCGCGCTGCCTCTGGCTCCAGCTCGGCGTCGTGAACTGGGAGGCGGCCCGGATCGCGCACGAGGCGGGCATCGCGGTCGTGATGGATCGCTGCACCGCGATCGACCACCGGGCGCTCGTCCGCGGCTGAGCGCAGCGCCGCCGCGCCCCGCCGACGCGCGTCGTCCGGACCGGGCAGGACGGGTCAGCCGAGCACGAACCCGGCGAAGACGAGCACGAACCCGACGATCGCGATCGCCGCGCCGACCTGCGCCTGGCGGCGGAGGAGCGCCATCGCGACCGACGCGCCCGACGGTCCATCCGGCTCGGCGGCCGTGCGGGTCCCGCCCCGCCACGCCTCGTAGCGGGCGACGTTGCGGTCCTCCTCGCGGAGCTGCTGGTAGCGCGCCCACGGACCGCGCGCGCGGCGGTAGCCGTAGGCGATGACGGCGATCCCGCTCACGATGAGGACGAGGTTGAGGATCCCCATCGTCAGCCCTCGGTCCCGTCCGTGCGCGCGTCCAGGCGGGCGCGGAGCGCGGCCTGGGCGAGCGCGGCATTCGCCTGGCCGCGGGTCGCCTTCATGACCTGGCCGACGAGGAAGCCGACGGCCTGCGGCTTGCCGGAGCGGTAGTCGGCGACGGCCGCGGGGTTGACCGCGAGGACCTCGTCGACGACGGCGTCGATCGCGGCGCTGTCGGAGATCTGCCGGAAGCCGCGGCTGGCGATGATGTCCGCCGCGCTCGCGCCGCTCGCGACGTGCTCGGCGAGGACCTCCTTCGCGTTCGCCCCGGAGATCGCGCCGGCGGCGACCTGGCCGACGAGGTGCCCCAGCTCGGCGGGCGCGACCGCGATCGGCGAGCTCGAAGCGTTGCGGAGGCGCAGGTACTCCCCGGTCACCCAGTTGGCGACCGCCTTCGCGTCGAGGCCCGCGTCGGCCGCGAGCGTCGCCTCGAAGAGTGCCGCGGCATCAGGATCGCCGACGAGGACGGACGCGTCGTAGGCCGACAGCCCGAAGGCGTCGCGGTACCGCGCGCGGCGGGCGTCCGGTAGCTCGGGAAGGGCCGCGGCGATCTCCGCGAGCCACGCGGGATCCACGCGGAGCGGCGGCAGGTCCGGCTCCGGGAAGTAGCGGTAGTCGTGCGAGTCCTCCTTCGAGCGCATGACGTATGTCGTCGCCCGGTCGTCCGACCAGCCGCGCGTCTCCTGGACGACGGCCTCGCTCGCGTCGAGGGCGGCGGCCTGACGCTCGATCTCGAACGCGATCGCCCGCTCGACCGAGCGGAACGAGTTCATGTTCTTCACCTCGACGCGTGTGCCGAACGCCTCGGACCCCCGCGGGCGGAGCGAGACGTTGGCCTCGACGCGCATCTGCCCGCGCTCCATGTCCGCGTCGGAGACGCCGATCGATCGCAGGAGCAGCTGGAGCTCCTCCGCGTAGCGGCGCGCCTGCTCGGCGGAGCGGATGTCGGGCTCGGTGACGATCTCCATGAGCGGCGTCCCGGACCGGTTGAAGTCGACGAGGCTCACCTTGCGGCCGTCCGCCGCGGTCGCGTGGACGAGCTTCGCCGTGTCCTCCTCGAGGTGCGCCCGCCGGATGCGCACGGTGACGGGCCCGTCCGCGGTCTCGAAGGTGAGCGACCCCGCGGCCACGAGCGGCAGGTCGTACTGGCTGATCTGGTAGCCCTTCGGGAGATCGGGGTAGAAGTAGTTCTTGCGGTCCCAGCGGGTCGCGTCGGGCGTGGTCCCGCCGATCGCCACCCCGGTCGCGAGGACGTGCTCGACGGCCCGCCGATTGATCGTCGGCAGCGTCCCGGGAAGACCGAGACAGACGGGGCAGACCCGCGTGTTCGGCCCCGCCGCGTCGTCGTCGGTGGCGCAGCCGCAGAACATCTTCGAGGCTGTCCGCACCTGGCAATGGACCTCGATCCCGATGACCGGCTCGTAGCGGGCCGTCGGGGCATCGGAGGCGACGATGGCGCGCGTGTCGGTCACGCTCCCCTCCCCGCGCGGACGCCATCGACGAAGCGGCCGATCCGCCGGAGCGCTTCCTCGAGCTGTTCGTACGACGTCGCGTAGCAGGCGCGCACGTGGCCCGCACCCGACGGACCGAACGCCGAGCCGGGGACGACCGCGACGCGCTCGTCGCGCAGCAGCCGCTCGGCGAACTCGGCGTCGCTGAGCCCGGTGGACGCGATCCGCGGGAACGCGTAGAACGCGCCGCGCGGCTCGAACGTCTCGAGCCCGATCGCATTCAGCCCGTCGACGACGAGCCGTCGCCGCCGGTCGTAGGCGGCCAGCATCCGCTCGACCGCCGCCTCGCCGTCGCGGAGCGCGGCGAGGGCCGCGTCCTGGGCTGTCGTCGGGGCGGACATGATCCCGTACTGGTGGACCTTCACGATCCCCTCGAGGATCGGGGCAGGCGCCGCGAGGTACCCCACCCGCCAGCCGGTCATCGCGTAGGCCTTGCTGAATCCGCCCATGAGGATCGTCCGCTCGCGCATCCCGGGCAGCGCGCTCATCGCCCGGTGGCGGTAGGTGCCGTACGCGAGGCGGTCGTA
>JBFKVO010000018.1:0-8956 GCA_041639095.1 Candidatus Limnocylindrales bacterium
AGCGACATCACCCGGCAGATCCTCGACGGTCCATCGCGCAGCGCGCTCGCCCGCCTGCCCGAGCTGATCGCCGGCGCGGAGATCCTGCCGAGCTGGGACGAGGAGTGGCTGATCGTCGAACGCGAGCGCTATCGGGCGCTCCGACTCCACGCTCTCGAGCGCGCGGCGGAAACGCTCCTCGGGGCGGGCGACGTGTCCGGAGCGCTCCAGGCGACGCTCGCCGCGATCGCGACCGAACCGCTGCGCGAGAGCTCGCACCGCCTGCTCGTCCGGATCCACCTCGCCGAGGGGAACCTGGCCGAGGCGGCCCGCGCGTACGGCACGTACCGGGCACTGATGGCCGCCGAGCTCGGGATCGAACCGTCACGGCTGATGGAGGATCTTGCCGCCCCGTTCCGCCGCGGCGGCGCGCCGGACTGACCCAGCACCGCGGCACGGCCGGCTGGCCGGCGACGCCGGGTTGACGCAGCGGTGACGCGCCCTCCCTGAGGATTCACGCATGGGCGCTCAGGGCCCGGGCGGCTACGGCGTGCTCGTGATCCGTGCGATCACCGAGCCCGACGGCGCGCGCCCGATGGTCGTCGAGGTCGTCGAGATGGACCTCGCGGGCCACGACCACGTCCTCCTGGTGACGTCATCGCAGCGGCAGGCGACCCGTGCGGTCCGCGACTGGCTCGGCGCCCAGGATTCGGTGGTGCCAGTGCGCACCACTTCCCGCGAGCGCACGGGGCGGCGAGCGCACGGGGCGGCGAGCACACGAAGCTCGTAGTCGCCCGTAGGTGATGGACTGACCCGTCGGCCGCGCGCCTGAGGACGGGCGGCGGTGACGCCGCCGTGACGTGCGGGTGGCGCGCCGCCCATGACACTCCGGGGAGTTCTCGCCGGATCGGAGGGGTGTCACCGGTGCATGCCGTCGTGGGGACCAGCCTGCGCTTCCGCCTGCTCGTGCTGGGCTTCGCCGTCGCGATGATGATCTTCGGGGTCGTCCAGCTGCGGTCGATCCCGGTCGACGCGCTGCCCGAATTCAGCCCGCCATACGTCGAGGTCCAGACCGAGGCGCTCGGCCTGTCGGCCGAGGAGGTCGAGCAGCTCATCACGGTCCCGCTCGAGGCCGACCTCCTCCACGGAGTCGCCTGGCTCGAGGAGATCCGGTCCGAATCGGTGCCGGGCCTCTCGTCGATCATCCTGACGTTCGAGCCGGGGACGGACGTCATCCGCGCCCGCCAGATGGTCACCGAGCGACTCGCCCAGGCACACGCGCTGCCGAACGTGTCGCGGCCGCCGACGATGCTCCAGCCCCTGTCCTCGACGAGTCGCGTGATGATGGTCAGCCTCCAGTCGCAGGACGTGTCGCTCATCGACATGTCGGTGCTCTCGCGCTGGGTCATCAAGCCGCGACTCCTCGGCGTGCAGGGCGTCGCGAACGTCTCGATCTGGGGCCTCCGCGAGCGACAGCTCCAGGTGCTCGTCGACCCGCAGCGACTCCGCTTCGAGCGGGTCACCCTCCAGCAGGTCATCGAGACTGCCGGCAACGCGCTGTGGGCGTCGCCGCTGACCTTCATCGAGGCCGCGACCCCGGGCACGGGCGGGTTCATCGACACGTTGAACCAGCGGATCGGGATCCAGCACATCCAGCCGATCCGGGCCCCGGAGGATATGGCGCTGGTCCCGGTCGAGGAGCGACCCGGCGTCACCCTCGGAGATGTCGCGACGATCGTCGTCGATCACCAGCCGCTGATCGGCGACGCGATCGTGAACGACGGGTCGGGCCTGGTCCTCGTCATCGAGAAGTTCCCCGAGGCGAACACCCTCGAGGTCACGCGCGGGGTCGAAGAGGCGTTCGAGGCCCTGGCACCCGGGCTCTCGGGGATCACGGTCGACACGACCCACTTCCGGCCCGCCTCGTTCGTCGAGAGCGCCGTCGGGAACGTCCTCCTCGCCCTGGCGATCGGACTCCTCCTCGTCGCGTTCGTGACGGGTCTGCTCGTGGACTGGCGCGCTGCGGTCATCAGCCTCGTCACGATCCCCGTCGCGCTCATGGCCGCGCTGCTCGTCCTCGTCGCGCTCGGAGCGACCGTCAACGTGATGGTCCTCGCCGGCCTCGTCCTCGCGCTCGGCGTGATCGTCGACGACATCGTCGTCGGCACCGAGCGGATCGTGGCCCGCTTCCGCGAGCGCCGCGCGGCCGACCGCGACGAGTCGGTGGTCGCGATCGTCCAGTCCGCGATCCTCGAGGGTCGGGCGACGATCGTCCACGCGACCCTCATCGTCGCCCTCGTCGTCTTCCCGATCGCCGTGGTCGCCGGCTCCGTCGCGGCCTTCCTCCCGCAGATCGCGGCCGCCTACGTCGTCGCGGTCCTCGTCTCGCTGCTCGTCTCCCTGTCCGTGGCGCCCGCCCTCGCGACGCTGCTCGTCCTGCGGCGCTCGACCGAGCGACGCGAGACGCGCCTCGGTGCACGACTCCGGGCCCGCTACGAGGCGCTGCTCGGCGCCGTCGTGCGCCGCAGCTCGGCGGTCCTCGGCACGGCCGTCGTCGCGACCGTCGCGATCGTCGTCGTCGCCGCCGCCGCCGCGCCCGGCCTCGCCCGCTCGCTCGTCCCCGAGCTCAAGGAGCGCGACGTCGCGATCCGCATCGAGGGAGCGCCGGGCACGTCGCGCCCCGAGATGAACCGGATCGTCGGGCGGATGGGCGCCGAGCTGCGAGGGCTCGACGGCGTTCGCAACGTGGGCGGGCACGTCGGCCGGGCGATCACGTCCGACCAGGTCTCCGACGCGGACGCCGCCGAGATCTGGGTGAGCATCGACCCTGCGGCCGACTACGACGCGACGATGGAGGGCATCCACGAGGTCGTCGGCGGCTATCCCGGCCTCGACCGCTCGGTCAGGACGTACACGAGCGAGCGCATCGCCGACGTCCTTGCCGCCACGGACGAGGACTTCGTCGTGCGCGTCTACGGCCAGGACCACGCGACCCTCGAGCGCCAGGCCGGCGTGATCCTCGATGCCGTGTCCGGGATCGACGGCGTCGTGAGCGCGTCGATCGACGACGTCGCCGACCGGCCGACCGTCGAGCTCGAGGTCGACCTCGAGCGGGCGCAGGCCGCCGGCCTCAAGCCGGGCGATATCCGGCGGGCGGCGACGAGCCTCCTGTCCGGGATCGAGGTCGGCTTCCTGTTCGAGGAGCAGAAGGTCTTCGAGGTCGTCGTCTGGGGCACCCCGGAGATTCGGCACAGCCTGTCGAGCCTCGGGGACATCCGGATCGATACGCCCGGCGGCACGCCGGTGCGCCTCGGGGACATCGCAGACATCCGGGTCGCGCCCACCCCGTCGGTCATCCGCCGCGAGGGCGTGATGCGGATCATGGACGTCCACGGGTTCGTCGAAGGCCGCGACTTCGCTGCCGTGGTCGCCGATATCGAGAAGGCCGTCGCCGGGATCAGCTTCCCGCTCGAGTACCACGCCGAGATCCAGTCGGTCGCGGCCGAACGCCAGGCCGAGCAGACCCAGGTCCTCGTCGCGATCCTCGCGGCCGCGATCGGCGTCTTCCTCGTCCTGCAGGCGTCGCTCGCGAGCTGGCGACTCGCGGCGCTGACGTTCGTGACGCTGCCGGCCGCCGTCCTCGGCGGCGTCGTGGTCGGATATGTCGCGGGCGGCGGCGCGTTCACGCTGGGCGCGGTCGTCGGCCTCATCACCGTGTTCGCGATCGCCGTCCGGAACGGCGTCGGCCTCATCGTCCACCTCCAGCGGCTCGCCGCCGAGGACGACGAGGCGACGGGCATCGATCTCGTCATGCGTGGTGTCCGCGATCGGTTCGGGCCGATCCTCGTGACCGCCGTCGGCACGGCCGCCGCCGTCCTGCCGTTCATCGCGATGGGCGACCTGCCCGGCTTCGAGATCGTCCGCCCGCTCGCGGTCGTCATCCTCGGCGGGCTCGTCACCTCCACCCTCGTGACCCTCTTCGTCGTCCCAGTCGTGTACCTCCGCTCCGGCCCCAGCGCCGAGGCGGAGGCGGTCGGACAGCCCGTCGAGAGCCAGGCGCTGAGCCCGGCATGAGCACAGCGCAGCGCGTGGGAGTCGCTCGAATGAACACTGCCATCCGGACGTCGCTCATCCTCGCGGTCGCGGTGCTCGTCGCCGCGTGCGGCTCGTCGACCGACGGGCCACCGCCGACGCAGCCGCCGCTCACGATCGACGAGAACGGCGAGATCCATCGCCTGACGCTGTCGGCCCTGGCCGCGAGCCGCCTCGGGATCGAGACGACCGCCGTGCGCGAGGAGCAGGTCGGCGGCCAGCCGCGCAAGATCGTGCCCTACGCGGCCGTCCTGTACGACGCCCACGGCGGCACCTGGGTGTACGCGAACCCGGAGGAACTCGTCTACGTCCGCGCGCCGATCGCCGTCGAGCGGGTCGATGACGGGACGGCGATCCTCAGCGACGGCCCGGCGGCCGGCACCCTGGTCGTGATCGTCGGCGGGTCTGAGTTGTGGGGCGGCGAGCACGGCGTCGGCGGCGGCCACTGAGGCCCGGCAGGATCGCGCAGGACTGAGGGGACGATCGAGAGATGCTGCGGGCGACCGTCGGCGCCAGCCTCCGCTACCGCTTCATCGTGATCGCCGCGGCGACCGGGATGATGCTGTTCGGCATCACCCAGATCCAGGGCGCCCCGGTCGACGTCTTCCCGGAGTTCGCCCCGCCCCGCGTCGAGGTCCAGACGATCGCCCTCGGGATGACGTCCGAGGAGGTCGAGGCGCTCGTCACGGTCCCGCTCGAGCAGACGCTCGCCGGGGTCGAGAACCTCGACGTCATCCGCTCGACGTCGGTGCCGGGCCTGTCCTCGATCCTCATGATCTTCGAGCCCGGGACGGACCTGCTCCTCGCGAGACAGCTCGTCGCGGAACGGATCGCGATCATCACCCCGACCCTGCCGACCTGGGCGGCACCTCCGTTCATGATGCAGCCGCTGTCCGCGACGAGCCGCGTCGTGAAGATCGGCATGACGTCGGACACCGTGTCGATGATCGACATGAGCGCGATGTCCTACTGGACGATCCGGCCGCGCCTCCTGAGCGTCCCGGGTGTCGCCAACATCGCCATCTGGGGCGAGCGACTCAAGCAGTTCCACGTCCAGGTCATCCCGGAGCGCCTCGCGGAGGAGGGGGTCTCGCTCAATCACGTCATGGAATCGGTCTCCGAGGCGCTCGACGAGGGGATCCTGTTCTTCTCGAGCGGCAACGTCATCGGCACTGGCGGCTGGGTGGAGTCCGCGAACCAGCGGCTGGGCATCCACAACGTGCCGGTCATCGTCGATCCCGAGGACCTGGGCGGCATCCAGCTCATCGGACGGGCCGGCAAGGTCGTCGAGCTGCGCGACGTCGCCGAGCTCAAGATCGATCACATGCCCCTGTGGGGCGACGCGGTCATCAACGACGGCCCCGGGATCATGCTCATCGTCGAGAAGTTCCCGTGGGCGAACACGCTCGACGTCACCCGAGGCGTCGAGGAGGCGATGGCCGAGCTCGCGCCGGGCATGACGGGGATCGAGGTCGACACGACCATCTTCCGGCCCGCGACGTTCATCGAGACCGCGCTCGGCAACCTCACGAACGCGCTCGTCCTCGGCTCGATCCTCGTGTTCGTCGTGCTCATCCTGTTCCTGTTCGACTGGCGGACGGCACTCGTCAGCCTCGTCGCGATCCCGCTGTCGCTCATGGCGGCGTTCCTCGTCGTGAGCTACGCGGGCATCACCATCAACACGATGATCCTGGCCGGGCTGGTGATCTCCGTCGGGGTGGTCGTCGACGATGCGATCATCGACATCGAGAACATCACGCGCCGCCTGCGGCTCGCGCGGCTGGCCGGCAAGACGACCCCCGCGGAGGACGTCGTCCTCGACGCGTCGATCGAGGTCCGGGGCGCGATCATCTATGCGACGCTCATCGACGTCGTCGCGATCCTCCCGGTGTTCTTCATCGTCGGCCTGTCGGGGGCGTTCTTCCAGCCGCTGGCCTTCTCGTACGCCCTCGCGGTGCTCGCCTCGCTCCTCGTCGCGCTCACGGTCACGCCGGCCCTCGCGCTCATCCTGCTCAAGCGAGCGCCGATCGAGCGCCGGGAGTCGCCGGTCGCAAAGCGCCTCCAGGGCGCCTACCTGCGGCTCCTGCAGCGGATCGTCTACCGTGCCCGGCCGGCCTACCTCGCCGTCGCCGGCGTGACGGTCGCCGGCATCGTCGTCGGGACGCAGCTCGGCCAGTCGCTCCTGCCGGACTTCAAGGAACGCGACTTCCTCATGCACTGGCTCACCGTGCCAGGCACCTCGCACCCGGAGGAGATGCGGATCTCGATCGAGGCGTGCGTCGAGCTGCGCACGATCCCCGGCGTCCGCAACTGCGGCTCGCACATCGGCCAGGCGCTCCTCGCCGACGAGGTCGTGGGCATCGAGTTCGGCGAGAACTGGATCTCCGTGGACCCGTCCGTGGACTACGACGAGACGCGCGCCAAGGTCGTCGAGGTCGTCGAGGGCTACCCGGGCCTCCAGCGCGACGTGCAGACCTATCTGAAGGAGCGGATCCGCGAGGTCCTGACCGGGACGTCGGAGGCGGTCGTCGTCCGGATCTTCGGCCCCGACCTCGAGGTGCTCCGCGAGAAGGCCGAAGAGGTCGAGGAGGCGCTCTCCCACATCCCCGGCATCATCGACCTCCATCGCGAGCTGCAGATCGAGATCCCGCGGATCGGCGTCGAGGTAGACCTCGCGAAGGCCGGGCCGCTCGGGATCAAGCCCGGTGAAGTGCGCCGCGCGACGTCGGCGCTCATCGCGAGCGAGGAGGTCGGCGACATCTTCTTCGGCGGCCTCGCCTACGACGTCCACGTCTGGAGCGTGCCCGAGGCGCGCGACAGCGTGAACGCCATCGCGAACCTGCCGATCGACACGAATCGCGGCGACACGGTGCCGCTCCACGAGATCGCGACCGTCGAGATCGGGCCGACGCCGAACACGATCAAGCACGAAGGGCTCTTCCGGAAGATCGACGTGGACGCGAACGTCGAGGGGCGCGACCTCGGGTCCGTCATCCGCGACGTCGAGGCGGCCCTCGCCAGGATCGACTTCCCGCAGGGCTACCATCCCGAGCTCCTCGGCGAGTACGCCGAGCGCCAGGCGGCGACCGACCGCCTGATGCTGTTCGCGTTCATCGCGGTGGGCGGGATCTTCCTCCTGCTCCAGACGTCGTTCGGCTCCACGCGACTCGCGTTGCTCTCGTTCTCGACGCTGCCGTTCGCGCTCGTCGGCGGGATCCTTGCGGCGTCGGTGACCGGCGGCGTCCTGTCGCTCGGATCGCTCGTCGGCTTCTTCACGGTGCTCGGGATCGCCGCCCGGAACGGGATCATGATGATCAACCACTTCCAGCACCTCGAACGCGAGGAGGGCGAGGCGTTCGGCCCGGGACTCGTCCTGCGCGGCGCCCGCGAGCGCCTCTCGCCGATCCTCATGACCGCCCTGGCGACGGGTCTCGCACTCGTCCCGCTCGCGATCGCCGGCGACCTGCCCGGCCACGAGATCGAGCACCCGATGGCGATCGTCATCCTCGGCGGGCTGATCACCTCGACCCTGCTCAACCTGTTCGTCACCCCGTCGCTGTACCTGCGGTTCGCGAAGTCCGGCGAGCCGGCGGTCGCTCCGAGCCCGGCCGCGGCACCGGCCCAGGCGTGATGGGAGACCATCGATCGGCGGTCGGGCGGCTCGGAGCGCTGATCGCGGCCGCGTCCCTCGTCGCAGCGGCATGCACCAGCGCCCCGCCGCCGACGGCGGATCCGGCGACCCCGACGCCCTCACCGACGGCCGGCGTCCTGCCGATCGACGCCACGCCGCGACCGACGCCGACGGCCGAACCGGCACCGACCGGCCCCGGGGTCGAGCGCGAGGTGGAACCGTTCGACGCCACCACCTTCTCCGACCCGACGCGGATCACCAACCGCTGGCTGCCGCTCGCGCCCGGCACCCGCTGGCACTACGAGGGCCACGCGACGATCGACGGCGTGCGCTCGACCCGGACGGTCGTGCTCACGATCACCGACCTCACGAAGGAGATCGCCGGCATCCGCACGATCATGGGCTTCGAGCTCGACTTCACCGACGGCGTGCTCACGGAGTCGGAGCTCGCGTTCTGGGCGCAGGACGACTTCGGGACCGTCTGGCGGTTCGGCGAGTACCCGGAGGCGTACGAGGACGGGGAGATCGTCGAGACCCCGGCGTGGTTCCACGGTCTCGAGGAGGCGGCCGCGGGCATCTCGATGAAGGCCGATCCGGCACACTTCGGGCCGAGCTACGCACAGGGCTGGGGTCCCGCCGTCGGCTGGAACGATCGCGGTCGCGTGTTCGAGGTCGCGTCGTTCACCTGCGTCCCGGTCGACTGCTACGAGGACGTCCTCGTCATCGACGAGTTCAGCGTCGACGACCCCGACGTCCACCAGCTCAAGTACTACGCGCGCGGCACCGGCCTCGTGCGTGTCGGCTGGGCCGGGGCCCGTGAGGAGGAGCGCGAGGAACTGGAGCTCGTCTCGGTCGTCACCCTCAGCGCCGCCGAGATGGACGCCGTTCGGGAGGCGGCCCTCGACCAGGAGGAGCGCGGCTTCGAGCTGAGCTTCGTCTACGCCCAGCTGCCGCCCCTCGTCCGGCTCTAGGACGGACCGCCGAGGGGCACGCGAGGCCTGACTAGGCCGGCGTGGACGCGACCTCCACCACGGCCTCGCGCAACGTGTCCGCGATCCGCACCAGCTCCTCGTCGGTGACGACGAACGGCGGCCCGAGAACGATGACGTCACCGTCGGTGCCGTCGGCGGTGCCGGTCCCCGAATAGACGAGGACGCCGCGGTCACGGCAGGCGCGCACGACCGCCTCCGTCATCCGCGCGGCACGCGGGAAGGGTGTCCGCTCCACGCGATCCGCGACCAGCTCGACCGCGAC
>JBFKVO010000019.1:0-8785 GCA_041639095.1 Candidatus Limnocylindrales bacterium
CTGCGCGACCTCCCCGGCCGGCGGGCCGTCCTCGAGGCGCGCGCCGCGCGGGTCGTCGAGCGCGTCGCCCTGTTCGAGCGTCACGGGCGCCGCCTCGAGGCCGAGGGCGGCCGGCGGGAGCTGCGGCGGATCCGCGACGAGGCACGTGCCGTGGAACGGCTCCTCGCCCGCCGAGGCGCGCCGATCGCCGACCCGGATCGCGTCTGGCACGTCGCGCTCATCCCGACGTACACGGAGCCCTACGAGAAGCTCGCCGCGACCATCGAAGCCCTCGCCGCCACGGACTGGCCGCGCGAACGCCGGATGGTCGCGATCATCACCCGCGAGGCGGATCGCGAGGGGCGCGCCCACGTCGCGCGGCTGCGAGCGGCGTACGGCGACCGCTTCCTCCACTTCCTCCACATCCTCGACCCGCTCGAGCCGGGCGTCGTCGTCGGCAAGTCGTCGGCGATGGCCTATGGCGGCCGCTGGCTGCACCGGGAGCTCGTCGCGCGCGGCTTCGACCCGGCGGAGGTCGTCGTGACCGACCTCGACGCCGACTACCGGGTCCACCCCCAGTACTTCGGCTACCTCACGTACACGTTCCTCACGGACCCCGACCGCTTCCGCCGCCTCTACCAGCCGGTCCCGATGTTCAACAACAACCTGTGGGACACGCCGATGCCCGTCCGCCTCGTGGCGATCGGGGCGACGCACATCCAGATGTGGCGGTCCCTGACGCCGGAGCGGCTGGTGAGCTTCTCGTCGTACGCGGTCTCGCTCCAGACGCTCGACGACGTGGGCTACTGGGCGACCGACGCGATCCCCGAGGACAGCCGCTTCTACTGGAAGTCCTTCTTCCGCTACTCGGGGGAGTTCCAGGCGATCCCGCTGTTCATCCCGATGTACGGCGACGCGGTCCGCGGACGCTCGTATCCGCGGACGCTCGTCCAGCAGTACCTCCAGATCCGGCGCTGGGCGTGGGGCATCACCGACATCCCGTACTACATCCGCAACGCGCTCGCGCACCCCGAGATCCCGCGCTGGCTCCGGATCCGCCGCCTGCTCGACCTGTGGCTCGACCACCTGAACTGGGCGATCGCGCCGTTCGTGATCATCTTCGGCTCGAACCTGCCGCTGCTCCTGAACCCGGCGTTCGCACAGACGACCCTCGGGCAGAACCTCCCGGTCTATGCCGCGTGGCTGCTCACCGGCGCGTTCTGCTGCCTCGCCATCCTCATGGACGTCCAGGAGCGGATCGCGCCGCCGCGTCCGGCCGGGTGGGGGATCGGCCGCCACATCGTGTCGCGCCTCCAGTGGCTGCTCATCCCGGTCGTCGGCCTGCTGTTCTCGAACCTGCCCGCGCTCGACGCGCAGACCCGGCTGATGACCGGCCGCTACCTCGAGTACCAGGTGACCGAGAAGGCCTGACGGCCGCGGATCCCCGACAGGCGGACGCGCCGGTGCGGCGCGGCTGGCCGTGGATCAGGGCGGCTGGAGGTTCGGGGTCGCCTTGCCGGTCGTGATGACGATGTCGACCCGGACGGCGGGGTCCGCGACGAACGTGGCGGTCACCCCGAACGTCGCCTCGAGGACCGCGACGGTGGCCGGCTTCGTCACCTCCGCGCCGTTGTAGACGACGAGCGTCGTGTCGGGCGGGATGCCGCCATCGGGCCGCTGGTTCGGCGCGGACGCGGCGAGGCCGAGCCAGTCGAGATACGCGGCGATGCGGCCGGCCTGGCCGGCGACGCGCGACCCGTTGAGGACCCAGACCGTCGCGCTCTCCGCGCCGAGCGCCTCGCGGCGCGCCTGGAGCTCGGGGTCCACCTTGAACGCATCGCGCACCGCGGCCCGGATCCGGTCGAGCTTCGGAACGAGGATGTAGCCGCGCGGGCTCGACGCGTACTCGGTCTGGTAGAAGGACGGCGTGAACACGAACGAGCGGATGTCCTTCGTGTCGATCCGCGCGGCGAGGCCGAGCAGGTCGGGCAGCAGCTCGCGCGGGATGTCGGTGCGGACCGTCTGGCTCAGCGCGGCGACGAGCTCGGGCACCCGGGGCAGGAGCGTCGGGATGTCGGCCTGCTGGCGGAGCGAGGTGAGCACGCGCTGCTGGCGCTGGGCCCGGTCGAAGTCGTTCGACCCGTGCCGGGAGCGCGCGTAGACGAGCGCCTGTTCGCCGGTCATGTGCTGGACGCCGGCCGGGATGTAGATCCGGCGCGCACCGGCGTCGCCCGGGAAGTGGTCGTCGTTGACCGGGATCTGGACGTTGATCGTCACCCCGCCCATCGCGTCGACGGTCTGCGTGAAGCCGACGAAGTTCACCTCGACGTAGTAGCGGATGTCGATCCCGTACAGCTCACCGAGGACGGCCTTCAGGCCGTTGAACCCGCGCGTCCGGTCCGTCCCCGGGAAGAGGTCCGCGCGGTTCCGGATCGACGTGTAGAAGGCGTTGATCTTGCGCGGGTAGACGGCGCCGAAGGCAGCCCTCGCCGGTCCGGCCGGGAGCGGCACGTCGACCGTGTCGCGCGGCAGGCTGAACATCGCGACCTGGCGGGTGACCGGGTCGATCGAGACGACGATGAGCGTGTCCGTGTTGAAGGTCGCCTCGTTCGGCCGTTGGTCCGTCCCGATGAGGAGGATGTCGAGGCGCTCCGTCCCGTCCCACGGGGGGATCGAGGCCACGGGCGGCTGCGTCGGGCCGGCGACGGTCGGCGACGGCGTCGGCAGCGGCGTGGGCGTCGCCGACGCGGACGGGTCGGGCGAGACGCCCGGCGACGCCCCGGGCTCGGGCTCGCAGGCGGACTCGTCGCCGAAGACGCAGTCCGCGAGCCGCATCGCGAGCAGGTCGTAGCGGGCGACGACGATGTGGCCGCCGGCCATGACGAGGAGCACGGCGATGAGCCCGGCGAGCGAGATCGGGTGGAGGGGGAGGCGCGCGCGTCCGAGGCGGCCGTCGCCGCTGGCGGCGACCTCGATGAGGAGATGCGCCACGCGGTACGCGTCGATGACCGCGATCGCCCGGTAGGCCATGGCGATGAGGTTGACGACGAAGATCGAGGTCAGGACCCAGCCCTGGAGCGCGAGGCCGGCGAGCTCGAGCGTGTCGAGCCGGAGGACGATGCCGGCGAGCAGGGCGATCGCGAGGAACGGCGCCGTCGCGAACCCGAGCGCGCGGCTCCAGGCGCCCGCGTAGGCATGGCCGAGTCCCGGGAAGATGACCGACAGGAAGGCGGCGGCGAACGGGGATCGGACGCGCGTATGCGCCCCCTGCGCGGAGAGCATCGCGCGTAGGATACTCGGACCCGACCGGCCCCGCGGCCGGCCGGGTCGCCGCCGGGTCCCGCCGGTGGTTCGCCTGCCCATGGATCCCGCCCGGACGTCCGCCAGGACCCGGGTCCCGCAGCCGAGGTCGAATGTTCGCACCGGTCCCATCGCGCCCAGACCTGGTCGCCCAGGAGCACGAGGTCCTCGCGCTCTGGAACGAGCGCCGGACGTTCGCCCGCCTGCGCGCACAGAACGCGGGCGGGCCGCGCTGGAGCTTCCTCGACGGGCCGATCACCGCGAACAACCCGATGGGCGTGCACCACGCCTGGGGCCGCACGTACAAGGACGTCTTCTGCCGGTTCCACGCGATGCTCGGCGAGGACCAGCGCTGGCAGAACGGGTTCGACTGCCAGGGGTTGTGGGTCGAGGTCAACGTCGAGCGCGACCTCGGCTTCACGAGCAAGCGCGACATCGAGTCGTTCGGGATCTCGGAGTTCGTGTCGCTCTGCAAGCAGCGTGTCCTGACCTACGCAGCCCGGCAGACCGAGCAGTCGATCCGGCTCGGGATGTGGATGGACTGGAACGATCCCGACGAGCTCCTGCGGCTGCGCGATCTGCTCGCCGCCGACCCGTCCGCCGAAGCGGTCACGCCGGGCGTGGACGGGCCCGTCGAGGACACGGTCGAGATGCTGGTCGGCCGCCTCGGATCGCCGGAGATTGGCGGCTCGTACTTCACGTTCTCGAATGAGAACAACGACCAGATCTGGGGGTTCCTCGCCGAGTGCCACCGGCGCGGCTGGATCCACAAGGGACACGACTCGATGCCGTGGTGTCCCCGCTGCGGGACGGGCCTCTCGCAGATGGAGATGAACGAGGGCTACCAGGATCGCGACGACCCCGGGCTCACGGTGCGCTTCCCGCTCGTGGACCGGCCCGGAGAGTCGCTCCTCGTGTGGACGACGACGCCGTGGACGCTGGCCGCGAACGTCGGCGCGGCCGTCCACCCCGAGCAGCGCTACGTCAAGGTCCGCCAGGGCGCAGACGCGTTCTGGGCGGGTCGAGGGGCGCTGAAGCATGCGGTCGTCGGCGCGTTCCAGGTCGAGGAGGAGCGATCGGGGGCGGAGCTCATCGGCTGGCAGTACACCGGCCCGTTCGACGAGCTGCCGGCCGTGGCGTCGGCCTTCGCCGAGGCCGGCTACACGCACCGCGTCGTGCCCTGGGACGAGGTCGGCGAGGAGGAGGGCACGGGCATCGTCCACATCGCGCCCGGCGCCGGGGCGGAGGACTACCAGCTCGGGAAGGCGCTCGGCCTGCCCATCATCGGGCCGATCGACGAGGACGGGCGCTACTACGAGGGGTTCGGGTGGCTGAGCCGCAAGGAGGCGCCGAACGTCGCCGAGGCGATCGTCGACGACCTGCAGCGACGCGGGTTCTTCTACCACCTCGAGACGTACATGCACCGCTATCCGCACTGCTGGCGGTGCAGCACGCCGCTCCTGTTCCGGCTCGTCGACGAGTGGTTCATCGACATGGGCCCGGTGTACGACCAGCCGCGCGAGACGCTCTCGAGGGAGCAGGTCGACGCGAGCCTGCGCTACCAGATCATGGAAGTGGTCGACCAGATCCGCTGGATCCCGGGCTTCGGCTACGAGCGCGAGCTCGACTGGCTCATGAACATGCGCGACTGGATGATCAGCAAGAAGCGCTATTGGGGCCTCGCGCTGCCGATCTACGACTGCGAGTCATGCGGTTCGTTCGACGTCATGGGCGGACGCGACGAGCTACGCGAGCGGGCGATCGAGGGCTGGGAGCGGTTCGACGGCCACACGCCACATCGGCCGTACGTGGACGAGGTCGTCATCGCCTGCAGCTCGTGCGGGGAGCCCGTCCGGCGCATCCCCGACGTCGGCAATCCCTGGCTCGACGCGGGGATCGTGCCGTTCTCGACGATGCACTTCCGCGAGGACCCGGACTACTGGCGGCAGTGGTTCCCGGCGGACTTCATCACCGAGAGCTTCCCCGGGCAGTTCCGCAACTGGTTCTACTCGATGCTCGCGATGTCCACGGTCCTCCGGCGCGAGCCCCCGTTCCTGACGATCTTCGGCTACGCGACGCTGTTCGCCGAGGACGGTCGCGCGATGCACAAGAGCTGGGGCAACGCGATCGAGTTCGACGAGGCGGCCGAGCGGATGGGCGTCGACGTCATGCGCTGGCTGTACACGAGCGCGCGACCGGACGACAACATCCTGTTCGGCTGGCACGCGGCTGACGAGTCGCGGCGGCGGCTGCTCGTTCTCTGGAACGTGTACGCGTTCTTCGTCACGTACGCGCGGCTCGCCGGCTGGTCGCCCGCGGCGGGCGGCGGCGTCGCGGGCGATTCGGGCGGCGCGAGCCGGCCCCTCGACCGCTGGATCCTGTCGCGGACCGCCGCGCTCGCAGCCGCGGTCGAGGACCGCCTCGGCGACTACGACTGCCTCGGCGCGACGCGGCTCGTCGATGCGTACGTCGAGGACCTCTCGACGTGGTACCTGCGCCTGTCGCGCAAGCGCTTCAGCCGGAACGACGACGCGGCCGACCAGGCCGCTGCGTTCGCGACGCTCCACCGTGCGCTCGCGGCCGTGTCGCGGGTCATCGCGCCGCTCCTGCCGTTCCTGTCCGAGGCGATGTACCGCAACCTCGTCGCCGAGCAGGATCCGGCGGCTCCCGACTCGGTCCATCTCACCCGCTGGCCGACCGCCGAACTGGCCGACGCGCGCGACGAGGGGCTCGAGGCGGCCATGGCGATCGTGCGCCGGGCGGTCGACCTCGCGAGGACGTTGCGCGGCACCGCCGGCCTCAAGATGCGCCAGCCGCTGGCGCGGATGTGGCTCGCCCTGCCGGGCACGACGCTGCCGGACGCGGACGCGCTTCTCGCGCTCGTCCGCGAGGAGGTGAACGTCCACGCCGTCGAGCTCATCGACGACGAGTCGGCGCTCGTCGAGCGGCGCGTGAAGCCGCTCCTCCCGCGGATCGGCAAACGCCTCGGTCCGGCGATCCCGGCGGTCATGGTCGCGGCCCGCGAGGGCGCGGTCGAGTTCCACCCCGACGGCAGCGTCACGCTGGCCGGCCAGACGCTCGCCGCGGACGAGGTCGAGGTCCAGGCGACGCCGCGGCCGGGGACCGCCGTCGCCCATGACGACGGCCTCGTCGTCGTGCTCGACACCGAGCTCACGGACGCGCTTCGGGCCGAGGGCGACGCCCGGGAGCTCCAGCGCGCCATCCAGGACCTGCGCCGCGACGCCGGTCTCGAGCTCGACGACCGGATCGCGCTCTGGATCGACGGGCTCGCCGACGGGGTCGCCCCGTACCTCGACGGCGTCGCGGCTGAGACGCTCGCGGCGTCGGTCCGGCTCGAGGCGCCCCCCGCGAGCGGGGTCACGTCGGGCGCGGTGCGGCTCGAGTCCGGGCCGGTCACGGTCGCGCTGCGCCGGGCGGACGGCACCGACGGACGCGGGTGACGGGATCCGATGACAACGCCCGCGGCGGCGCGACGGTGAGCGCGCCGGGCGGGCGGCCGCTCTGGTCCGGGTTCGGGGCCCTCTCGGCCGCGATCGTCGTCGCCGACCAGCTGACGAAGGCGTGGGTCGTGGACACGGTCCCGCGCGGCGGGTCGATCGAGGTGATCGGCGACCTCGTCCGCCTCGTCGTCACCCACAACACGGGCGCGATCTTCGGGCTGTTCCGCGACCAGGCCGGGCTGTTCGCCCTCGCGTCGCTCGGCGTCCTCGCCCTCATCGCCGTCTACCACGGCCGGAGCGGGCGGAGCCCGTACCTCACGCTCACGCTCGGCCTTCTCTTCGGCGGGGCCATCGGCAACCTCGCGGACCGGATCCGGCTCGGGTACGTCGTGGACTTCGTGGACGCGGGGATCGGCGACCTCCGCTTCTACACGTTCAACGTCGCGGACGCCGCGATCAGCGCGGCGATCCTCCTGCTCGTCCTCCTCGCGATCCGCCCCGGGCTGGCGGCCGCGCGACCCGCGGACCCGGGGCGTGCCTGACCGGCCGGCCGCCGCGGCCGACCGACCGGGGGCAGAGGTGCGCCTCGTGCGCGTCCCGGCGGACGCGTCGCCGACCCGCGTGGACCGCGTCCTCGTGGACCGCACGGGCCTGTCGCGAAGCTACCTCCAGAAGCTGATCGCCGCCGGGCTCCTCACGTCCGCCGGCGCGCCCCTGCGGGCGAACGCGATCGTCGGGCCGGGAACGGAGCTGCGGCTCGAGATCCCGCCGCCCGAACCCGCCGAGCCGCGGCCCGAGCCGGACATCCCCGTCCATGTCGTGCACGAGGACGACGATGTCCTGGTCATCGACAAGCCGTCCGGGCTCGTCGTCCATCCCGCGGCCGGGCACGCGTCGGGGACGCTCGTGAACGCCCTCCTGGGTCGCGCCGATGCCGCAGACTACGGGGGGATCGCCGGCGTGCGGCGCCCCGGCATCGTCCACCGCCTCGATCGGGAGACGAGCGGGCTGCTCATCGTCGCGAAGCACGATCGCGCCCAGGCGTCGCTCATGTCGCAGCTGAAGGCCCGCCGTGTCAAGA
Organism: Candidatus Limnocylindrales bacterium; assembly: GCA_041639095.1. Taxonomy (GTDB): domain Bacteria; phylum Chloroflexota; class Limnocylindria; order Limnocylindrales; family CSP1-4; genus CAKKPP01. The sequence goes on from JBFKVO010000019.1 coordinate 7,822, forward strand.
AGACGTACCTCGCCCTCGTCGCCGGAAGCGTCGCCGCACCCGCGGGCCGGATCGAAGCGCCGATCGGCCGCGACCCGCGCCACCGGACGCGGATGGCGGTCGTCCCGGACGGGCGCCCGGCGGTCACCGGCTACCGGGTCCGTCGCCGCTACGCCGGCTGGTCGCTCCTCGAACTCGACCTCGTGACCGGACGGACGCACCAGATCCGGGTCCACCTCGATGCGATCGGTCACCCGGTCGCCGGCGATCCCGTGTACGGGACCGGGACCTCGCGCCGAGGACCGGAGGGGCTCGGTCGGCTGTTCCTCCACGCCTGGCGCCTCGAGTTCACCTCCCCATCGGGCGGTGGGCTCATCCGTGCGACGGCGCCACTCCCCGACGAGCTGCAGCGGGTCCTCGACGGCCTCGGCGGGACGCCGGCGGACCTCGCCGCGACGCGGGCCGACCCATGAGCGACGAGCGGGCGTTGCCCGACCCGCCGGGCGGGAGCGCGGCGCCGCTCGGGTCCGAGGCGCCGGCCGTGTCCGAGGCGCCGGCCGCGTCCGAGGACATGGCGCGGCGTGCTCGCGCGGGCCGCACGGACGGGGGGGTACCCGGTGCGCCGGGCGCGCTGCTCGTCATCATCTCCGGGCCGAGCGGGGTGGGGAAGGACACCGTGATCGCGGCGCTGCGCGCGCGGTCGCGCGACCCCGACTACCACTACGTCGTGACGTGCACGACCCGGGCGCGCCGGCCCGGCGAGGTCGATGGCGTCCACTACCGGTTCCTGAGCCGCGACCGGTTCCTGGCGATGGTCGACGCGGGGGAGCTGCTCGAGGCGAACGAGGTCCACGGGAACTGGTACGGGACCCCGCGCGCCGACGTCCGCGACGCGCTCGTGGCCGGTCGCGACGTCATCCTCAAGATCGACGTCCAGGGCGCGCAGGTCGTGAAGGAGAACGTGCCCGACGCGCTCCTCGTGTTC
>JBFKVO010000020.1:0-8533 GCA_041639095.1 Candidatus Limnocylindrales bacterium
CCGGGTCGTCGCGAGCGGGATCCCTGCGTCCTCCGCGTCGGTGAGGAACGCGTCAGCGTCGGTGAGGAGCGTGAGCGCCTTCTTCGGGTCGCTGTCGACCAGGTCGATGCCCGGTCCGAACACCTTGGCGAGGGCCTCGCGGGCGTCGGACAGCGCCTTCTGGCCGGTCGTCACCGAGGCGATCGCGTCGCCGGTCGGGCGCTGGCCGCCGAACGCCCAGATCCCGAGCCCGAGGCCGCCGGCGACGACGATGAACGCGAGGACGGCCACGGCCGCCCGGCGCTGCGCGTCCATCCGCGACGACATCGGCGTCACCCGGCGGTACGCCGTCGAGCGGCGCGGCAGCAGGTCCTGGACCCGGTAGACGACGCGCTGGAGGGCGCCGCCTGCGGCGGCCCGCGCCTGGCGCGCTCCCGCCTGCATCGCGGCGACGCCGTCGCCGACGCTGTCCGCCAGCGGGATCGGGCCCCGGTCGACCGCGCCCGCGAGCGGCTCGGCGGGTCGGACCGGCACGAGCGTGCGGCCCTTGTGCGTGACCGCCACCTCGGCCGCCTCGAAGGCGATCGCGCCGTCGCTCCCCTCGCCGCCCGCGACGACGAACCGGTGGTGGAGGTGCTCCACCGCGGACTGCGGATGGAGGGTGAGCATCGCGTCCTTCAGCTCGTCCGGGCCGAGGCGCGATACGAAGTTCGGAGAGACGAGGATGAGCGAGTCGCCGACGGAGATCTCGCCGCGCCAGACGTCCGGCTCGAGGTCCGCCGACGGCAGACCGCGCTCGCGGTGGGGGTCCGGGAGCGTGGACAGCCGGGCGCCGCGGATGAGGTAGGCCTCGGCCGGCCCGACGGTCGCGACGTAGAGCTCGTTGCCGCGGACGACCGCGACGCCGACGCCGATCGGGCCCCGCTCGGGCGTGCCGCCGAGCCCGTACCGGTCGCGGACGTGGGAGAGTCGCTTGCTGGCAGCGACGATCGCCTTCTCGAGGCAGACCCGGATCCCCGCCGACTCGTCGTAGTAGTACTCGTTCTGGATCGTCTCCGCGGCGAGGCGTGTCGCCTCGCGCGCGCGCCCGCCGGTCAGCGGGGTCGTCACGAGCATGTACAGCTGACCCTTCGACCGGGCGATCGACCCGATCGACGGCTCGACGACGACGACCGTGTCGGCGGAGTCGGGCAATCGATCCTGCTCGGCGACGACGCCGAGCTTCATCTGGAGCCGGTGAGCCATGCGAGCCTCGTGTGTGCGCTGGCACCGCCGGGGCGGCGGGGTCGCGGGTCGGACGACCGGGTCGGTCCGCGGTCCGGCCGCCCCGGCGGGCTGGCAGGTTCGGGGATTATACGCGGGGGCCCGGCGGCCGGACGTGGACGCGGATCTCGCGGATGCCCGTCCCCGCGGGCGACGCCCGGAGCGCGGCCACGAGGCGCGGCGCCGTGAGACGGAGCTCCTGGGCGACGATCGGCGCGTCCGCCTCGACGACGAGTGCCTCCCCGTCGATCCGGATCGCGCGGCAGGCGCCGGCGGCGGCGGGAGCATGCTCCTCCACGACCGTCTCGAACATCGCCATCGACCGCGCCCGCCGCAGCTCGTCGTCCAGCCCGAGCCGTCGCGCAGCCTCGGGGATGAGGTCGCCGATCCGCTCGCACGGGCGCCGCCGCCCGCTCATCGGGGCCCACTCACGCGTCGCCCGGTCGGTCGCTCGACGTCGGCGCCGGCTCGGCGAGCGCGGCCTCCGCCACGAGGCGGGATCCCTTCCCGTCGGCGCGCACCTCCCAGCGGGTCGCGCTCGCGACGAGGGCCGGGTCGAGATCGTCGAGGGTCGTCGTCGTGACGAAGGCCTGCGGGAGCGCCGCGATCCGGCGCACGAGGTGCGAACGTCGGTCCGGGTCGAGCTCGGAGAACACGTCGTCGAGCAGGAGGAGCGGCGGCCTCCCATCAAGCGCGGTGAGCAGGTCGAGCTCGGCGAGCTTGAGCGCGAGGATCGCGGTCCGCTGCTGGCCGCGCGAGGCGAATCCAGCCAGGTCGCGCCCGCCGAGCTCGAACGCGACATCGTCGCGATGCGGACCCACGAGCGTCGTCCCGTTCCAGATCTCCTTCTCGGCCGTCTCGCGCAGCCGGCGCGCCAGGGCGTCGTGGGGCGTCTCGCCCGCCGCGGCGGGCGCGTTCGTCACGTAGCGAAGCCCGAGGCGTGCGCCATCGGCCTCCTCCGGGGCGATCTCCGCGTGCGCCGCCCGAAGCGGCTCCTCCAGCTCGTCGAGGAGGCGCAGGCGCGCGGCCACGACCTTCGACCCTGCCTCCAGGAGGGGCCCGTCCCAGTAGCGGAGCTCGTCGCGGCTGGCCTGTTCCTCGCGGATGGCGCGGAGGAGGCTGTTGCGCTGCTGGAGCGCACGGCCGTACGTCGCGAGGTCGGCGCCATACGCCGGCCAGCGCTGGCCGGCGAGCTGGTCGAGCGCCGCGCGGCGGAGCGCCGGCGACCCGACGACGAGGAGCATCTCCTCCGGCGCGAAGAGCACGGCCCGGAGCAGGCCGACGAGCGCGGCCGGCCGGCGCGCGACACCGTTCACGCGAACGCGCTTGCGGCCCGCACCGGACCCGGCCGTGCCCGCGCGCACGAGCGCGACCTCGATCGTCTCGTCGCCCGCGCGCCCCTCCACCCGCGCGACATCGCTGCCCCAGCGGATGAGCTCGCCGTCGGTGGAGGTCCGATGGGAACGACCCCAGGCGAGCATGACGATCGCCTCGATGAGGCTCGTCTTCCCGGCCGCATTCGGACCCGAGATGAGCTGCGGGCCGGCCCCGAACGACGCGTCAAGCGACCCGTACCCGCGGACCTCGTGGAGATGGATCTCGGAGAGCAGCGCGCCGTCCGGGCCCGCGACCGCGGCGGCTCGGACGGGAGCCGCCACCTGGACCCGCTCCCGCGTCAGGACGTCGTGCGGACCGGCATGACGACGTGGACGTACTGGTCGTCGCCGATCGGCTTGAACACGCCCGGGGAGAGCGGCCCGTTCAGCTCGAGCGCGAACTGCTCGGCATCCACGTTCGTCAGGACGTCGGCGAGGTAGCGCGCGTTGAACGCGATGGTCGTGCCGTCACCGTCGACCGCGGCCTCGACCTGGCCGACGTGGTCGCCGATCTCGGCGTTCGCGCTCACGACGATGCCGGCGTCGCCGTCGGACCCGATCTGGAGCTTCACGATGTTCGCCGACTCGTGGGCGATGAGCGCCGCCGGCCGGACTGCGCGGAGCAGTTCCTCGCGGTCGAGGACCGCGCGGGTCGAGTGGCTCTGGGGCAGGACCTGCGCGTAGTTCGGGAACTGGCCGTCGATGAGCCGGCTCACGATGTCGACCCCCTCGAGGTGGAACATCACCTGGTTGCGCGCCTGGGCCACGACGATCTCGACCGGGTCGTCGCTGTCGGCGAGGACGCGACCGAGCTCGACGAGCGCCCGGGCCGGGACGACGATGCTGAGGTCTGACACCGCATCGAGGACGGGGATCGACTTCACCGCGATCCGGTAGTTGTCGGCCGCCGCCAGCGTCACCGTCTCGCCCTCGAACCGGGCGAGGACGCCGGTCAGGATCGGGCGGGCCTCGTCGCTCGCGGCCGCGAACACCGTCTCCTCGAGGGCTTGCTTCAGGACCTTCTGCGCGATCCTCGTCGTGGGCCGCTCGCCGGCGAACTGGATCGCCGGGAACTCCTCCGCGTCGATCCCCTTGAGATGCGACTCGAAGCGGCCGCAGCGGATGTGGAGCGTCTCGCTGGGCCCGAGCTCGAGGTCGACCCGGTCGCCGCCCTGGAGCGAGTTCACGAGGTCGGTCAGGAGCTTGGCCGGCACGGTCGTCGCCCCGTCCGATTCGACCTTGCCCGGGACCCAGTAGGTGATCCCGATCTCGAGGTTCGTGGCGGTCAGCTTGAGCCCGGCGTCCTCGGTCTTGAGCAGGACGTTCGCGAGGACCGGGAGGGTGCTCCGGGCCGACACCGCCCGGCTGACGATCGACAGCCCGCGGGCGAGGTTCTCCTGCATCACCGAGAGGTTCACGGCTGGTCTCCGACTGAACGAGTGGGCTCCGAAGGGTTCCGACGACGCATCGCGCGACGCTGCCCGCGGATCCTGGTCCCCGGGTGGGTCGTGTGTATCTTCCCTCTATCTTCTCACTCCGTCATCACCGTCATCATGGTGTGGACGGTGTGGGTTGCCGCGCTCGCCCTCGTTCGCGCGGACGGTGGACGAGCGGCGGCCGGCTGCGGACGACCTGCCGGCCCGACGGGCGTTCGTGGTGGATGGGTCGTGGACATGTCGCGCTGACGCCACGCCGACCCCGCGCCCTGTGGTCGATTCGTCCACCGCGCTGCCACCACCTGTCGACGGCGCCGGCCGCGGATGTCCACGGCCCGGGTCAGTCGGCGTAGATCAGCTCGCGGACCGCGGCGATCTCGCGCCGGAGCTCGTCGTTGCCGGCCGATTCGCGGTTGATCTTGTCGCAGGCGTGGAGGACCGTCGAGTGGTCGCGCCCGCCGAGCTCGGCGCCGATCCGCAGCAGCGACGCGTCCGTCTCCTCGCGCATGAGGAACATCGCGATCTGGCGCGGGACGACGATCGCCTTGTCGCGCTTCTGGCCCTTGAGCGCGTCGAGGCCGACGCCGTAGTACTCGGACACCGCCTGGGCGATCCGCTCGGGCGTCACCTGCCGCTTCTTGGGGTTGTAGAGCACGTTCGAGAGGACCGCCTGAGCGAGCTCGATCGAGATCGGCATCGCACCCATGCTCGCGTACGCGACGATCCGGTTGAGCGCGCCCTCGAGCTCGCGGATGTTGCTCACGACCTTGCGCGCGATGAACTCGATGACGTCCGAGGTGATCGGGACGGCGCCCTCCTCGGCCTTCGCGCGCAGGATCGCGATCCGCGTCTCGAGATCCGGCGCGGTCAGGTCCGCGATGAGCCCCCACTCGAAGCGGCTGCGGAGCCGCTCCTCGAGGGTCACGATGCCCTTGGGCGGCCGGTCGGAGGACAGCACGATCTGCTTGCCGTCCTCGTGGATCGCGTTGAACGTGTGGAAGAACTCCTCCTGGGTCCGTTCCTTGTCGGCGATGAACTGGATGTCGTCGATGAGGAGCAGGTCGATCCGTCGATAGCGAGAACGGAACTCGTCGATCTTGCCCTGCTGGATGCTCGTGATGAACTCGTTCGTGAACTTCTCGGACGTCGCGTAGACCACGCGCTTGCGCGGGAACTTGGCGATGACCTGGTTGCCGATGGCGTGCATCAGGTGGGTCTTGCCGAGCCCGACACCGCCGTACAGGAACAGCGGGTTGTAGGCATGCCCCGGGCGCTCCGCGACCGAGAGGCTCGCGGCATGGGCGAGCCGGTTCGCCGAGCCGACGATGAAGTTCGCGAACGTGTAGCGCGGGTTGAGGAACGACGCGCCGCCCTCGCCGCCGACACGCCCGGGCTCGACGCGCACGTGCTGCGTGGAGGCGGCCGCGGCCTCGCGCGTCGCGCCGCCCGCGCCGTCCACGGCCCCCTCCTCGGGCGGTTCGGGCGCCTGGGCGACGACGAAGTCGACCTGGACGCTGTAGCCGACGACGCGCGCGAGCGTCTGGCTGATCAGCGAGCGGTAGCGCGTCTCGAGCCAGTCCTTGGCGAACCCGTTGGGGACCGCGATCCGAAAGCGGTTGTCGTCGACGTCGACGAGCGTGGTGTCGCGGAGCCAGGTCTCGTAGTTCGCGGGGGAGAGGCTGATCTGCAGCTCTCCCAGGGCGGCGCGCCAGACCTGCTTCGCGTCCATTCGGTCGATTCGAACCTTCGGATGTTGGGGGGCGGATGGTTGGCGTGAGATGTCATGCCGGGTCGCGGCGATGGAGCGACCCTGGGACGCGAGTCCGAGGCCGTGCCGAGGGGTTCCCGACCGGCGCCGTCGACCCGGCCCCAAGAGGCTTCGATGGGTCTCCCGCGGTCGTCCCGGCGCCGAGGGCTCGGAGAGGATAGCACCGGCCCATGGACCGTCGCAACACGATTCGCGCATACCCCCCGGGAGTATCGCTGCGGCGCGACGCGCGAGCGCCCGTGTGGCGCCGTTCCGGCCCGCCTCGAAACGGCCTCGGCGCCGGCCCGGCGAGGCCGCGGATGACGTCGTGTCGGCCCGCCTGGCGGGACCGTCGACCGCCCTCTCGGACGGCCGGCGCGCGTTTGACACTCCCGATCGGGCGGACCTATCATCCCTCGGACGATGAACGCGCTACGCGCCGACGGTGGCGCCGGCGCGTTCGTGTGCCTCTAGGGGTCGAAGAACGAACCGGATTCCCCGGGGCCTGATGGAGAGGATCGCGCGCAGCTCCGATGAAGCAGACCTACCAGCCCAAGAAGCGCCATCGCGCCAAGGAGCACGGCTTCCGAGCCCGGATGAAGACGTCGGGCGGCCGCCGCATCCTGGCAGCGCGCCGGGCCCGCGGTCGCAAGCGCCTCACCGCCTGACCGAGCGCGGCACTCGTTCGCCGCGTCTCGTGATGCTCTCCCGTCCGCAGGACTTCGCCACGATCCAGGAGCACGGGACCAGCCGGTCCCATCCGCTGCTCGTGGTGCGGGTCCTCCGGACCGGACTCGGGGACACCCGGTTCGGGATCGCGACCGGACGCAGGCTCGGCACGGCCGTGGCCAGGAATCGCGTCCGGCGCCGCCTCCGCGAGGCACTCAGGTCGATGGCCGACTCGTTCCAGCCGGGCTGGGACGTCCTGGTCGTCGCCCGACCGGGGCTGGTCCACGCGGACCACGCCGCGCTCGTGACGGCGCTCCGGCGGCTGTTGACGCGGGCGGGCGTGATCGGAGGACCGGCATGACGAAGTGGATCGGGGTGCGGCTCATCCACGCCTACCGATTCCTGTTCGCCTGGCTGCCCTCGCAGTGCCGCTACGAACCCAGCTGCTCGCGCTACACGGAGCAGGCGATCGTCAGGTACGGCCTCCTGCGCGGCTCGCTCATGGGCGCGCGCCGCATCGCACGCTGCCAGCCATGGGGCGGCAGCGGCTACGACCCGGTCCGCTGATGACGACCACGCTCGCCGCGCTGCGCCGCCTTCCGACAGCCCGGCTTCGCCCGGTGCTCCTCGTCGTCGCGGCAGCCCTCCTGGTGACGGCGTGTACGGGTGACCCGGCGGACGCGATCCCGGTCCCGAACCCGCTCGTCCCGGCCCCGCTGACGCCCGACCCGTGGGGTCTCCTGACCTGGATCTACACGCCGATCTTCCAGGCGCTCCTCCTCATCCTCTTCGCGTTCGAGCGGATCACGCCCGACGTCGGCCTCGCGATCATCGGGATGACGATCGTCGTCCGGACGCTGCTCGTGCCGCTCATCCGGCGCCAGATGGTGTCCACCCGCCGGATCCAGATGATCGCCCCGGAGGTGAAGGAGCTCCAGAAGCGCTACAAGGGCGACCGGGTCAAGCAGCAGCAGGAGGTCAGCGCGCTCTACAAGGAGCGCGGGATCAGCCAGTTCGGCTGCCTGGCGATGGTCCTCCCTCTGCTGATCATCATCCCGATGTACACGGTGATCTTCCAGGGGCTCAAGACCCCCGACCCGACGCCGATGCTCCATGTCGCGGGCGTCGAGCTCATCGCGGTCGACTGCCGCGGCGGCGACCTGCCGTGCGTCGACGCGACGATCCCGTGGCTCGGCGGGCTCGATGCCAGCCAGCCCTCGACGATCGACGTCTTCGGCTTCGGCCTGAGCCTCCTCGCGGTGCTGTTCACGGTGATCCAGCTCGTCGCGTCGCGCATGGCGCTGCCGCCGCACGACCCCGGGAACAACGACCCGAACATCAGGATCCAGCGCCAGACGATGCTGTTCCTGCCGTTCATGACCATCCTGTGGGGCGGGATCATCCCGGCGGGCCTCTACATCTACCTGATCGTGTCCACGGTCTACCAGATCGTGCAGCAGTACCTGATCACGGGCTGGGGCGGCATGTTCCCGCTGTTCGGCTGGACGCCGGCCTTCGCCGTCGGTCACACCCCGCGCTTCCCGGTCGCCATGCCGGCGGCCGTTCCTTCCACGCGCGCGGCGGGAGCGTCCGCGCCACACACGAGCGTCAAGTCCACGGCCGCCTCGCGGGCCGCCTCCGCCGCACGAACGGTGCGGCCGGCCCAGCGCGGGCGCCAGGGCAAACGAGGGAGACGACGATGAGTTCGTACCGGGAGTTCACCGGCAAGACGGTCGAGGAGGCCCTGCGCCTGGCGCGCGAGGAGTTCGGCGTCGGCCTCGACGACCTCGACTTCGAGATCCTCACCCCGGGCAGCCGGGGCGTGCTGGGCATGGGCGCCGAGCCCGCGCGCATCCTCGCCGCGTCGCGGGCCGAGCTCGGCGGGACCGCGCCGACGCGGGAGGCAGCGGCCGCGACGCCACTCCCGCCGGCCGGTCCGCGCGAGGACGGCCCGCGCGACCGCGATCGGGACCGCGGCCCGCGCCGTGAGCACGGGCCACGCGACCGCGACCGGGGGCCGCGCCGCGACGACCGCCCGCGCGGAGGGTTCGCGGAGGCGGCGC
>JBFKVO010000021.1:0-8489 GCA_041639095.1 Candidatus Limnocylindrales bacterium
GCTCGGCCGTCAGGCGGCCCCGCGCGGATCCGCGCCCGGCGCCACGGCGACGACGTCTGCGTGGCACCATGCCGTCCCATGACGAACGACGAGACCGGCACGACAGGATCGCGCTACGACCGGCAGGCCGAGGGCTACGCCCGCTGGTGGGGACCCGTGATCGCGCCGACCGCCCTGACGGTCCTCGACGCGGTCGAGCCGGTCGTCGAGGCGGGTGCGGATCGCATCCTCGACCTCGGGACCGGGACGGGGACCCTCGCGATCGCCGCCGCGCAGCGCTGGCCGCGCGCGCGTGTGACGGGGATCGACCCGTCCGACGGGATGCTCGCGGTCGCTCGGTCAGCCGCCGGCGGCGATCCGCATCTCGACGGACGCCTCGTCTTCCGCACCGCGTTCGCGGACGAACTGCCGTTCCGGGACGGCGCCTTCGACGTCGTCGTCTCGTCGTTCGTCCTCCAGCTCGTGCCGAGCCGGTTCCGGGCGCTGCGCGAGGCGCGCCGGGTCCTGCGGCCGGGCGGCCGGCTCGCGTATGTCACCTGGCTCGCCAAGCGCGAGGACGAGGCGTTCGCGCCCGATGTCGCCTACGACGACGTGCTTTCGGAGTTCGACCTGCTCGGGGAACCCGATTGGGGTCGCGCCGACGACCCGGCCTCGGTCGAGGCGGCGGCCCGCCAGCTGCGCCGGGCCGGCTACCGGGACGTCACGGCCTCGGAGGGGCGCGTGACGCACGCGTACGACCCGGCCGAGTACCTCGGATTCCTCGAGGAGTTCGACGAGGAGGACCTCTTCCGCTCGCTCGAGGCCGACGTCCGTCGCCGGCTCCGGGCTCGCCTCCTCGAGCGCTTCCGCTCGCTCGACCCGGGCGACCTCGTGCTCAGACTGCCGACCGTGATCGTGACCGGCGAGCGGACCTGATCGCCGGCCGGCCGGTCAGACCACGCGGTCCTCGGGCAGGTCCTCGACGAATTCGCTGCCGAGCCGGGCGGCGTCGTACGCCTTCCCGACGAGGTGGTGGTAGGGCACGCCCGAGAACTGGTGGTGCGAGCGGGTCGGGATGTCGGCTCCCTCGGCCCACTCCTTGCGCTGGAGCTCGATGTAGCCCTGCTCCTGGCGCTCGGCCATCGCGGCGAGCAGCGTCGAGAGGCCGTGCCCCGTCGCGTGCTGGCCGCCGAGCGTGATGAACAGGAAGCCGACGCCCATCTCGCCGAGCTCGCGGAACGTCAGCGGATCGGGGTCGTTGAACCACTTGAACGAGCTCGACCAGTTGAACGCGAAGCGCGCCTCAGGGAAGCGCTTCCGGATCTCGGAGGTGAACGTCTCGACGGGACCGCGGTCGGACGTCGGGAACTCGCACCAGAGCAGGTCCGGGTAGCCGGAGTCGAGGTAGCGGAGGCCGCGATCGACGGCGAGCTCCATCCCGCGCGCCGGCTCGGGTGCGTCCACGGCGGACAGGCCGTCGGTTCGCGCGATGAGCACGAAGTCCGGGTTCCCGAGGTCGTCGGCGACGGCCCGCGCCATGCGCAGCTTGCCGATCATCTCCTGGGCCGGGATGAGCGCCTTGCCGCCGATGTGGCCGCAGCGCTTCGGCAGGACCTGGTCCTCGATATGGGCCGCGGCGACGCCGGCGTTGACGTAGAGCTCCGTCGTGCGCTGGACGTTGAAGATGTTCCCGTAACCGGCGTCCATGTCGACGATGACCGGCGGGATGTCGACGTGGCGCGGCGCGATGCCCTTCTCCGGGTCACCGACCGCGAGCGTCAGCTGGTACTTGCGCAGCGCGCTCACCGTGCGCCGGGCGCCGTCCGCGATCTCGGGACCCGTGTAGAGGTCCATGTCGGTCGTGCCGAGGTGGCCGATCGCGAACGAGTAGCCAGAGAAGTAGACGGCCTTGAACCCGTGGTACATGACGAGCTGGGCGCCCATCGGGTCGTAGACGCCCGGGCCGAACAGGTACGGCTCCGTCCGGAGGAGCTCGCGCATCCGGGTCGACGGGTTCGTCCAGCGCGACTCCGGCACGAGGAAGCCGTCCGGCAGGAGCGGGCTGGATGCAAGGCCCGGGGGCGGCGTGGGCGTCGCGCCCATCGTGAGGTCGGCCGGGTTCGTCTCGCGCTCGACGGCCGGGTCCGGCCGAACCGGGGCGAGGCTACTCATTGACGTGGTCGCGCTCGCAGAAGTCGGGGCACGAGCAGGCCGCGGTGAAGCGCGGGCGGCGCCAGCGGGCGGGCGCCGGGTGGCGGGTCGGCGGCGGGGAATCGGCCGTGGTCTCGGCCTGGATGATCCCGAGGATCCAGCCGTGGGCGAGCGCGTCGCGCCGGAGCGACATCGAACGGCGGGGGGACGGGATGGCGGTCTGCGTCACGGTTCCTGGCCTCCTGTGGCTGGGCAGGTGCCCATGCTAGGCGAAGCCGTCCTATCAGTCCAATCGATTGATATGATGAGTTCGATAAACGACATCTATCATTCGCACGATCCGCTCGGGAGGTACGGGGCCATGCTCATCGCACAGATCGAAGGCTTCCTCGCGACCGCCCGCGCTGGTTCGCTACGCGGTGCCGCTGATGAGCTGTTCGTCACCCAGCCGGCGCTCACGGCCCGCCTCCGGGCGCTCGAGGAGGAGCTCGGCGCGGAGCTCTTCGTGCGCAGCCGGCGCGGGATGGCGCTCACCGACGCCGGGCGCGGCTTCCTGCCCTACGCGGAGCGCGCCCTCGCGAGCCTCGCGGACGGACGCGTGTACGTCGCGGACCTCGCCCGCGGCGTCACCGGGGAGCTGGCGATCGGCGCCGCCCCCGCGGTGTCGACGTACGTCCTGCCGCGCCTCCTCGTCCGCTACGCGCAGCTGCAGCCGAACGTGCGGCTCGTGGTCCGCACCGGCCACTCCGAGGAGATCGTCGAGATGGTGCTCCGTGGCGAGGTCGCCGTCGGGCTCATCCGGGAGCTGCGCGACCCGAATCTCGAGGCGCGAGCGCTGTACGAGGACGAGCTCGTCCTCGTGGCGCCCGCAGACCACCCGTTCGCGGGCGCGGCACGGATCGGCGTCGAGCGGATCGCCGAGACGCGCCTCGTGATGTTCGACCGGACCTCGAGCTGGTTCGAGGTCACGAGCCACCTGTTCCGAGCGGCGGGCGTCGCGCCCGCGAGCGTCATGGAGCTCGACAACATCGACGCTGCGAAGCGGATGGTCGTCCACGGCCTCGGCGTCGCGCTGCTCCCGTGGACGGCGGTCGCGGACGAGGTCGCGGCCGGCACGCTCGTCATCGTGCGCATCGCGGGGACGTCGCCGCTGCGGCGGCGGATCGTGGCGGTGCGGCGGCGCGACGCCGGTCAGCCGGCCGGCGTCGTCGCGGCGTTCCTGGCGATGCTGCGGACGATCGCGGATCTCGTCCCGGATCGGCCGGGCACGGACGTCGACGACTGACGGGCGCTCCCCGGGCGGGCTGCGCCGGGCTCAGCCCTCCTCGTCGGCGCCCGACTCGGTCTCGCGGCTCGGGGCCTCGCCCTCGGCAGCCTCGCCGGCCGCGGCCACGGCCTCTTCGCCCTCCGGGACCTCCTCGCCCTCGAGCTCCTCGGCGGCCACGACGGGCTCCTCCTCGACGCGCGGCGGGAGGACCTTCGCGACGATCTCGTCGACATCGGTCAGGAGCGTGACGTCGCCCGGGATGGCCAGGTCGCGAACGTGGATCTGGGCCTCGAAGTCGGCGAGCGACTCGATCGAGAACTCGATCGACTGCGGGAGGTGGTCGGGCAGGGCCTTCACGCGGACGCGCTCGGTCACGACGAGCAGCGTGCCGGAATGGACGCTGACGGCCTCCGAGACACCGGTCGGCACGAGCGGCACGTCGACGATGAGCTCCTCGGTCATCCGCACGAGGTAGAGGTCCACGTGGAGCGGCCGGCGGTTCACCGGGTGGATCTGCACGCCGTGCACGAGGACCGGCTTCGGCTTCTTCCCGTCGATCGACAGGTCGATGAGCGTGTTGGGGCCGGCATGCCGGCGCAGCTGGTCGAACTCGTGCGCGTCGACGGACACCGACTCGGACGGCACCCCATGCCCGTAGACGACGGCCGGCAGGCGTCCGTCCCGGCGCATCTTCGCGACGGCTTTGCCGGTGACGTCGCGATGGGCGACGGCCAGCTTGGGGCGGGTGGCGGTGGTCATTCGGGGCGAACCTCGGGTGGGCGATCTGGTGGTCCCGGGCCGCCGCTCACCGTTCGGTCCTGCTCGGCGGGCGCCCGGATCGGACCGACACGATACCACGACGCCCGGACCGGCCTCGTCGGGGCCGGTGTAGCATCGGCCCGATGCCGGCCACCATCCTCATCGTCGAAGACGAGTTCGCCGTCGCCCGCGGGATCCAGTACGCCCTCCAGCAGGAGGGCTACACGGTCGCGATGGCGCGCTCGGGCGAGGAGGGTCTCGACATCGCCACGAAGGAGGCTCCCGACCTCGTCGTGCTCGACGTGCGCCTGCCCGGGATCGACGGCTTCGAGGTGCTCCGTCGGCTGCGGGCGACCGGCTCGAAGGCGCCCGTCCTCGTGCTCACCGCGCGCGACGACGAGGTCGACAAGGTCATCGGCCTCGAGCTCGGCGCCGACGACTACCTGACCAAGCCGTTCGGTCTGCGCGAGCTGATGAGTCGGATCAAGGCGCTCCTCCGGCGCGCGTACGGCGACCTGGCGGACGCGGCCGGCGGCCGCGTGATCCGGCACGGCGACCTGCTCATCGACCTCGAACGGCGGCGCGTCCAGCGCGGCAACCGGCGGATCGCCCTGACGCCGACCGAGTTCGAGATCCTCCGCCACCTCGCGAGCCGGCCCGGCCGCGTGTACACCCGTCCCGAGCTCCTCGAGCTCCTGCGCGACTACGAGGCGCTCGACCAGGACGAGAAGACCATCAACGTCCACGTCAGCCACCTGCGCGACAAGATCGAGGACGACCCGTCGTCCCCGGCCTTCGTCCTGACCGTCCGAGGTGTCGGGTACGCGTTCGCCGAGCGCTGACGAGGGCGCCCGGCGATTCCGCATCCCGCGCCGCGTCCGGCGCTTCCTGCCGCGCACATTCCAGGCGCGCCTCACGCTCGCATTCGTGAGCGTCGTGGCGATCACCCTCGCACTCGTCTCGGGCCTCGTCGTCAACCGCCTCGACGATTACTTCGTCCAGCAGCAGCGCGCCGACCTCAGCACGCGGGCGCGCACCGTCGCGGAGTACGTCGCGACGCTCGCCGAGTCGATCGTCGATGCCCGCCCGCTGCGGACCCCGGTCGTCGGCGCGGACGGGTTCACCGACATCGCGGTCGTCGCCGGGGTCGGCAACCCCGGCCAGCAGCGGATCCTTGCCGACCGTCTCGCGCAGGCCGACGTGCGGATCCGGTTCGGCCGCGGGACGATCGGCGACTTCCGACCATCGCCGAACGGCGACGTCCGCGCTTCGCTCGAGGAGCCGCCGCAGGCCGGTCAGACGCGCGAGTCGATCACGATCGTCGAGCGCTTCGCCGTCCCGTCGCTCGTCGACTCGTACGTCGTCGAGGTGACCCTGTCCGACCCGTACACGTTCCGGGCGCGGGCGATCGCCAACGTGACCGGGCTCCTGATCGTCATCGGGATCATCGCGTTCGGCGGCGCGATCGTCGTCGCGGCGGCGATCGCCCAGCGGTTCACGACCCCGCTCCGCCGCCTGACCGAGGCCTCACGCGCCCTGGCCGAGGGCGATCTCGGCCAGCGCATCCCGGCGGGCCAGCTGCGGGCCGGGTCCACCGAGCTCGCCGAGCTCGCCCTCCAGTTCAACGCGATGGCGAGCCGGCTCGAGGAGAGCGTCGAGATCATCCGCCGCGACCGCGACCGGAGCCGCGACTTCCTCGCCGACGTGTCGCACGAGCTGCGGACTCCGCTCGCCGCGCTCCGGATGTTCAACGAGCTCCTCCGCTCCGAGCGCGACGTGGACGCGACGACGCGGGCGGAGTTCCTCGAGGCGTCGGCGCAGCAGATCGACCGGCTCGACTGGCTCGCGCAGAACCTCCTCGACCTCTCGAAGCTCGACTCGGGACTCGTGCTCCTCGACCTGCGCCCGGACGACGTGCGCTCCACCGTCGAGGCGGCGGTCGAGCAGGCCGAGGCGGCCGCCGAACGACGCCACGTGCAGCTGTCCGTGGAGCTCCCGCCGGACCCGCTGCGGATCCGCCACGATCCGCTGCGGATCGGTCAGGTCGTGGCCAATCTCGTCGGCAACGGGATCAAGTTCACGCCGGCCGGCGGAGCGGTGACGGTCCGGGTGCGGGGGACGCGCGACGGGGCACGGATCGACGTGGCGGACACCGGCGTGGGGATCGACGCGACCGAGCTTCCGCGGATCTTCGAGCGGTTCTACCGCGGCTCGCGCGCGACGGAGGCACGCGCCGGCGGCAGCGGCCTGGGACTCGCGATCGTGCGCTCGGTCGTGGACATGCACCATGGCTCGGTCACGGTCGAGAGCCGGCTCGGGGCGGGCTCCACGTTCACCGTGCTCCTGCCGCGGGACCCGCGCCACGGTGACGAGGCGCCCGGGCGACCCCCGGAGTCCACCGGCGCCGAGGACGACCGCGTGGCGAGCGAGCCCGTCGCGGAGCCCGTACCGGCGGACGGCCCGTCCCCGGCGGACGGCCCCGCCCCGGCGGCGACGACCGCCGATGGCGCTCCCGCGACCCGGAACGTGAGGGAAACTTCATCGCCTGCCCGCCCGCCACGCAACGATGAGCAGGCAACACTATCCACGACCGGCGCCCGATCCAGCGAGAGGGACGATCCAGAACGATGACCGACGATCCGAGCCCATCCGCCGACCGCCCCCAGCCGACCGAGCCATCCGCGGACCGCACGCCGACGGAGCGCTTCTCGCCGGCACGGGAGCCGCGGCCCGACTGGTCGAACCCGATCTGGAACGGCCCGGTCGAGCAGCCGGTCGCCCGGGTCGAGCCGCGGGCCCGCGGCGCGGGCGTCGGCACCGTCCTCGCGGCGGCGATCCTGTCGGCTGTCCTCGCATCGGGCGGGACGTACCTCGCGCTCGACGCTGGCGGCGCCTTCGACCGCGAGCCTCTCCCGACCGTCCCGATCGCCGATCCGGCCGCGTCCGTCGCCCCGGTCCCCGTCGGCGACGACTCGGCGATCGTCCAGGCCGCCGCGCGGGTGAGCCCGGCCGTCGTCCGGATCACCGCGCGCGGGACGACGACCGACATCCTCGGCGACCAGATCCCGGCGACCGGCGTCGGGTCCGGGGTCATCTACGACGGCAGCGGCTGGATCCTCACGAACCGCCACGTCGTCGCCGACAGCACGACGCTGGTCGTCGAGCTGAAGGACGGCCGTGAGTTCGAGGGCACGGTCTACGGCATCGACACCCTCACCGACCTCGCGATCGT
The DNA here is from genome assembly GCA_041639095.1 of Candidatus Limnocylindrales bacterium. GTDB lineage: Bacteria > Chloroflexota > Limnocylindria > Limnocylindrales > CSP1-4 > CAKKPP01. The sequence goes on from JBFKVO010000021.1 coordinate 7,389, forward strand.
GAAGGTCGACCAGAGCGACCTCCCGACCGCCCCGATCGGGACCTCGAGCGACCTCCAGGTCGGCCAGCTGACGATCGCGATCGGCAGCCCGCTCGGCACCTACTCGAACACGGTCACGAGCGGGATCGTGTCGGCCAAGGGCCGGGCGATCACCGTCAGCGACGGGACACGCCTGACGAACCTCATCCAGACCGACGCGGCGATCAACCCGGGCAACAGCGGCGGGCCGCTCATCGACGCGGCCGGGCGGGTCATCGGGATCAACACCGCCATCGCCCAGAGCGCGAACGGCATCGGCTTCGCGATCCCGATCGACATCGCGCGCCCGATCATGCAGCAGGCGCTCCAAGGCCAGGCGCTCGCCCGGCCGTACATCGGGATCCGCTACGAGCCGGTGACGCTCAAGCTCCAGCAGCAGGAGAACCTGCCGGTCTCCGCGGGGGCGATCGTCCGGGCCGGACGCGCCGGCACCGGGCAGTCGCTGCCGGCGGTCGTCGCCGGTGGACCCGCCGCGGCGGCCGGGATCCGCGAGGGCGACATCATCGTGGGCATCGGCGGCAAGGCGATCGACAGCGAGAACCCGCTCGACGCGATCCTCAGCCAGTTCGCACCGGACCAGACCGTCGAGGTCGAGGTCGTGCGGGGCACGGAACGCGTGACGCTCGAGGTCACGCTGGGGACGCGCCCGCCGGACCTGTAGACCGACCGGCCTCCGCCGCCGGGACCCGGGCGCGGCTCAGCGCTGGCGGCGGATCTCGACCGACGCGTGGTCGATCGGACCGCCGAGGCTGACCTCGGGCTTGCGGACCCGGACGAGCACGTTGTCGACGACCGGGAAGCCCGCGAGGATCTCGTGGCTGATCGCCTCGGCGAGGGCCTCGAGGAGCCGGAACGTCGTCGACTCGACGATCTGGCGGGTGGCGTCGTACACGGCGGCATAGTCCACCGTCCGCGCCAGATCGTCGTCCAGGCCCGCCGGACGGAGGTCGAAGTTCAGCTCGACGTCCACTTCGAAGCGCTGGGGCGTGACCTGCTCGTGGTCGTAGTACCCGTGCCGGGCCTGGAAGACCATGTTGCGCAGGACGATCCGGTCGCTCACGA
>JBFKVO010000022.1:0-8435 GCA_041639095.1 Candidatus Limnocylindrales bacterium
ACCCGCGGCACCTCGTCCGCGCGGTCGCCGGTGAGGGCGAAGTAGCGATCCTCCATCGATCCGGCCGCGACCCGCAGCTCGACGACCCGGACACCGGCGCTGGCGGCCCAGACGGCGACCGCGGCGAGCACAGCCGCGTCGTCTCCGCGATGCGCCACCGTGAGCCTCCGCGGGTCGCCCGAGGCCGGGTCTGCGAGGACCGTCGCCGAGCCCGCGGCCCGAGCGGCTGCCGCGGACAGCGCGGCGCGCCGGCCGTCGTCGAGTGGCGCCGCCGTGCGGACGAGGACGCGCCCGCCGCCGTCCTGCGCGGTCAGTTCCTCGATCGTCCCGTCCGCGACGATCCGGCCGCCGTGGAGGATCGCGACACGGTCGGCGAGCTGCTCCACGTCGCCCAGGTCGTGGGTCGTGAGGAGGATCGCGCGGCCGGCGTCGCGCAGCCCGGCGATGAGCGCCCGCGTTGCGCGTCTCGCCTCCGGGTCCATCCCGGCCGTCGGCTCGTCGAGGACGAGGACCTCGGGGCGGCCGACGAGCGCGAGCGCGAGGCCCAGGCGCTGGCGCTCCCCGCCGGACAGCCGCCGGACCGGGGTCCGCGCGACGGACCCGAGACCGACCCGGTCGATCAGGTCGTCCGGGTCCAGCGGCTCGTCGTGGAATGCGGCGAACAGCCGGACGAGCTCTCGGGGACGTGCCCGCGGGTCCAGCCCGCCGCCCTGGAGCATGACGCCGACGCGGGCGCGGAGGGCCGGGCCCCCGCGGCGCGGGTCCTCGCCGAGCACCTCCACGTGTCCGCCGTCCGCGACCCGGTAGCCCTCGACGATCTCGACCGTGGTCGTCTTGCCGGCCCCGTTCGGCCCGAGGAGCGCGACGAGTTCACCGGGTGCGACCGTCAACGAGACACCGGCCAGCACGTCGCGCTCCCCGTAGCGCTTGCGGAGGTCCTCGACGCGGATCGCGACCGGCGGCGGGCTCATCGCCACTCAGGGCGGCCCGATGAGCGCGTACTGCCGGTCGAAGTCGGTCTCCCTCACCTCGCCGATCTGGATCGAGCGGAGGATCCCGGCACGGTCGACGAAGTAGGTCTGCGGTCGGGCGACGACGCGGTAGGCGGCCCGGATCGCGCCATCCGGGTCGAGGACCGTCGGCCAGTTCGCCCCGAACCGATCGACGAAGGCGCGGGCGGGCTCGGGCGGGTCGCCCATGAGCACGCCGACGATGACGAGGCCGTCGTGCGCGTGCGCCGAAGCCTTCGCCTGGAGGAGCGGGAACTCGCGCAGGCACGGCTCGCACGACGGTCCCCAGAAGTTCACGATCACCGGCCGCCCGCGCAGCTCGGCGAGCGCGAGCGCCTCGCCGTCGAGCGTCGTCCCGGCGAAGACGGGGGCCGGCCGGTCCCGCGCGATCGACCCGTCGCCCGCGCCCGGGTCGTCCGGGCGCACGAGGAGGACGATCGCCAGCGTCGTGAGGAGGGCGACGAGGAGGCCCGCGACGATCGGGAGGCGAGGCGTCGCGGCAGTCCTACTCGACGGTCAGCGTCGCGGTCATGTCCGCGAACGGGTGGACCGAACAGATGAGGATGTAGGAGCCCGGCTCGAGCGCCCCGAACTCGTACGTCGTCGACTGGCCGCCGTCGATCGTCGGGTGGTCGACGAGCACCTCGCCGCCTTCCGTCCGCAGGTCGATGTCGTGGGGGATCGACGCCGGATCGTCGTTGCGGAACGCGATCGAGAACGGCGTCCCGGCCGCGACCGTGAGGGTGCGGATGTCGAACTTGACGTCCTTCGCGACGAACGCCGGCCCCGTCGGCCCGGGCTCGCCCGTGGGCGGCGGCGACTCGCCGTCCCCCCCGCCCGCGGTGTCGCGCGGCGGGATGACCCCGGCGGTGACGAGGATCGCCAGCACGGTGATGACCGTGAACGCGCCGAGGAGGCGCGTCGGGTAGCGCGGCGCGGGCAGGTTCTCGAGGTGACCGGTCTCGTCCGCCTCGACGGTCTTCACGAACTCGCCGCGGGCGTCGGACAGCCAGCCGATGAGGACCACGGCGAGGAACAGGACGCCGGCGACGAGCAGCCAGCCCCCGAACACGAGCCCGAAGAACAGGACGGTCATCGACAGTGCCCCGAGGACGGGGCGGAACGTGGGACCGGGAAGGTGGACGCCGGGCGGTGGGCCCGGATGGATCACGGCCGGCAGCCGTTCGGCATGCACGAGGTGGTCGTATTCGGCGAGCCCCTCGCGTCCCCAGTAGAGGAGCGACAGGACGAGCGCGATCACCCCGACCACGATCCAGATGCCACCGAGGACGAGGCCGAACAGGAGGATCCCCATCCCGATCGCCGCGAACACCGGCGCATACGTCGGGCCGGGCATGTGGAGGCCGGGCGGCGGGACCGGCTTCAGGCGCCCCTTCCCGCGGCGGGTCGGTCCGGCCGTCGCGAAGCGGACGACCGTGCTCATCAGCCAGAGTCCGGCGAGGATCGCCAGGCCCACCGGGATGAGATCGATCAGCTCGCCCCAGTCGGGGATGACGAACTGGGCGGTGATCTCGATGAGCTGGTGCCAGAGTTCCTCGAGCAACGTGCCGGATCCGGGCTCAGTCGTTCGGGGAGCCCGCGACGAGGACGTAGGCCATGATCGCCATGGCGATCCCCAGCGCGCCGAGCATCGTCACGCCCGCATAGTCGATGTGCCAGTCGAGCACGACCGCGAGTCCCCAGAACGCGATCGAGATCACGACGAAGAGGATCCCGACGAGAGCGGCGTTGCGAGGGTGGCGAAGCGGGTGCATCGGCGCTCCCCGGCTACAGGATGTAGAGGACCGAGAACAGGACGATCCAGACGACGTCCACGAAGTGCCAGTAGAGCGACGCCGCCTCGACGGCGTCGTGGTGGCGCGACGAGAACTGGCCGGCCATCCCGCGATAGAGGATGACCCCGAGCATGATCACGCCGCCGAAGACGTGCGCGCCGTGGAAGCCGGTCAGCGTGAAGTACGTCGTACCGAAGGGCCCCGCCGTGTGGGTCAGGCCCTCTTCGAACAGGAGCAGGTAGTCGTACACCTGCATGATCAGGAAGATCACGCCGAGCACGACCGTGACCGACATGTTGCGCAGGAAGCCGGCGCGGTCGTCGCGGCGGATCGCGTTGACCGCCCACTGGCACGTGATCGACGAGAAGACGAGGATGACCGTCGCGACGAGGATGAGCGACAGCGGGTTCAGGGTGTGGGCGAACTCCTCCGGCGGCCAGGGCGTGTTCTGGGCGCGGGCGTTGAAGTAGGCGCCGAACAGGCCGGCGAAGAACATCACCTCGGAGGTGATGAACAGGAGCATCCCGAGGATCGGGTTGCTGATCCCTCCGCGCGCGTCGTGGGCGAGGCCGGCGACCGGGCTGTGCTCGACCTCGGTGAGGGCGTGGCTGTCGGCGGTCACGATCGCGATCCTCGTGCGATGCCGGTCACTTGTGGCCTCCGGCGCCGTGACCGTGGCGCATATCGAACACCGGGCGCTCGGAGCGGATCTCCGGGAGCCGGTCGAAGTTGTACGGCGGCGGTGGCGAGCTGGTCGCCCACTCGAGGGTGTTGCCCTCCCACGGGTCGTCGCCGGCCGGGGTGCCGCCGCGGAGCGAGACGAGCACGTTCCAGAGGAACGGGATCATCGACGCAGCGATGAGGAATCCGCCGATCGTCGCCGCGAGGTTCAGGTCGTTCCAGCCGGCGGCCGACGCGTAGTCGGCGATGCGGCGCGGCATGCCCTGGAGCCCGAGGACGTGCATCGGGAAGAACGTCAGGTTGAACCCGATGAACATCAGGACGAACTGGATCTTGCCGAGCGTCTCGTCGAGCATCCGGCCGGTCATCTTGGGGAACCAGAAGTAGACGCCGGCGAACACCCCGAACGCCGACCCGCCGAACAGCACGTAGTGGAGGTGGGCCACGACCCAGTACGTGTCGTGGAGCGCGTAGTCGACGGGGACGGACGCGCTGAATGCGCCGTTGATGCCGCCGATGAGGAACATCGACAGGAAGCCGAGCGCGAAGAGGAGCGGCGTCGAGAACGTCAGCTGGCCACGGACGAGGGTGAAGATCCAGTTGAACATCTTCACGCCCGTCGGCACGGCGATGAGGAACGTCATCAGGCTGAAGAACGGCAGGAAGACCGCGCCGGTCGTGAACATGTGGTGGGCCCACACCGAGAAGCCGAGGGCGCCGATGCCGGCCGTCGCGAACACGAACGCCTTGTAGCCGAAGAGCGGCTTCCGGCTGAACACGGGCAGGATCTCGCTGATCATGCCCATCGCCGGCAGGACCATCACGTAGACGGCCGGGTGCGAGTAGAACCAGAACACGTTCTGGTAGAGGACGGCGTTGCCGCCCGTGGCCGGGTCGAAGAAGTGTCCGCCGAGGTTGCGGTCGATGAACAGCATGATCAGCGCGCTCGTGATGACCGGCGTGGCCATGAGCACGAGGACGCTCGTCACGAGGACCGTCCAGACGAGGATCGGCATCCGGAACAGGGTCATCCCGGGCGCGCGCATCTTGAAGATCGTCACGAGGAAGTTGATCGAGCCGAGGATCGAGCTCGTCCCGATCAGGATGAGGGCCATGATCCACAGGTCCTGTCCCGGCCCGGTGCTCGCAAGCGGCCTGTCACTCGACAGCGGCGGGTAGCTCGTCCAGCCGGCCGCGGCCGTCCCGCCCAGGACGAAGCCCGACAGCAGGATGATGCCGCCCAGGGGCAGCATCCAGAGCGACATCGCGTTGATCCGCGGGAACGCCATGTCCGGCGCGCCGATCTGGAGCGGGACGACGTAGTTCCCGAAGCCAGCCAGCATCGGGATGATGAACAGGAAGATCATCACCGTGGCGTGCATCGTGAAGATCTGGTTGTAGAAGTGCTCGTCCGTCAGGTACTGGAGGCCGGGCTGGGCGAGCTCGGCGCGGACGAACAGGGCCAGGACGCCGCCGATGAAGAAGAAGATGAACGAGTTGACGACGTACATGATCCCGATCTTCTTGTGATCGGTGGTCGTCAACCACTCGTACAGGCCGCTTCGGTAGGTCGCGGCCGCCGGGTGCACCGTCGTCGTGGTCGCCATCGCTCCTTACCTGACCGTCAGGGTGCCGGTCATCGCCGGGATCGGGTGGACCGAGCAGATGAAGGTGTACGCGCCGGCGGGGAGCGCGCCGAACGTGTACGTGGTGCTCTCGCCGCCGTCGATCGTGGGCTGGTCCTGGAGGACCGTCCCGTCCGCCGCGCGGATGTCGATGTCGTGGAGGACGCCCGGTGGGTCGCTGTTCGTGAAGTCGATGGCGAACGCCTGGTCGGCAGGGACCTCGAGTGAGAGCTGGTCGAACGCGATGTTCAGCGCCCCGACCGTGAGGGTGACGCCGACCGGGCCGGCGCTCGCCGTCGGCGCAGGGGTCGCGTTCGCCTGCTCGATCTTCGCCGCCTTCCAGGCCTCGTACTCGGTCTGGCGCATCGCGACGACGTCGAGGAGCATCACCCGGTGGCCGGTGCCGCACAGCTCGGCGCACTGGCCGCTGAACGTCTGCCCCGCCTCGGCCGGGTCGATCGTGAAGTCGAACACGTTCGTCATGCCGGGCACGACGTCGCGCTTGAACAGGAAGCGCGGGACGTAGAACGCGTGGATGACGTCGGGAGTCGTCAGCTCGAGCTGGACGTTGACGCCGACCGGGACGTGCATGCCGCCGCCGAGGTCGGCCGTCGCGACCTCCTCGGTGAACAGCGTCGTGACGCCGTCGTCGGCGAGATAGTCGAACTGCCAGCGGAACTGCTCGGCGACCGCGCGGATCTTCACGTCCGGCGTCCGTGCCACGGCGTCGATCGAGGACAGGGTCTGGAACGAGATGACGAACAGGTAGGCGACGATGAGGGTCGGCACGACGGTCCAGGCGATCTCGAGGAGGTTGTGGCCGTGGGTCTGGACCGGGAGGTCGTCCTGCCCGGGCTTGCGCCGGTAGCGGATGACCGAGTACACGATCAGCCCCTCGACGACGATGAAGATCGCGACCGCGATCCAGAACACGATGTCGTAGAGGCTGCGGATCTCGTCGCCCTGTGTCGTGACCGCGTCCGGTGGGAACATCCCGTCCCAGTAGCCACCCGCGAAGAACGCGACCGTCAGCGCCACCATCGTCACGACGAGGATCACGAGCAGGATCAGGTCGGACGGACGGGTGTTGCGGGGACTACTCGACACTCAACAACCTCGAGCGAAGGCGATGGGCGGTCTCGGCCCCGACCTCGGCGGGGCCGATGCAGACGACGTCGCGCGGCCGGCCGCCGGCCGGACCGCCGCCATGATACCCGGACCGTCGAGCCGCTGCGTGGCCGAGCACGTTCGTGCGACGATGCCGGCCCGATGCCCCGCCGGCCCCGCTCGCTCCGTCGCCGCCTCGGCGCGCCGCTCACCTGGGCAGGCGCCGGCGTCGTCACGTCCGCAGCGGCGGTGGCAGCCCATGGCGAGGTCCCCGACGCACCGCCGACGGTCGGGGGCCTGGTGCTCGGCTGGTCGTTCGAGCCGGCGGTCGCGATCCCGCTCGCCGCCCTCGCGATCGGCTGGCTTGCCGCGGTCCGCAGGGTGAACGACGCCCATCCGGAGAACCCTGTCCCGCGCCGACGCACCGTGTTCTTCCTCGGCGGGCTCGGCGCGATCGCGATCGCGCTCCTGTCGGGCGTCGAGCGCTACGACACGACGCTGTTCTCGGTGCACATGGTCCAGCACCTCCTGCTGACGCTGGTCGCGGCGCCGCTCCTCGCGCTGGCCGGGCCCGTGACGCTGCTCCTGCGCCTCGCCGATCCGTCGACGCGCCGGCGGATCATCCTGCCGGCCCTCCACTCGCGAGTCGTCCGCGTCGCGACGCACCCGGTGGTCGCGTGGATCGTCTTCGCCGCCGTCATGTGGGGGACGCACTTCTCGCCGCTGTTCGACGCAGCGCTCGAGGACCGGCTCCTCCACGACCTCGAGCACGGCCTGTACCTCGGCGCGGGGCTCCTGTTCTGGTGGCCGGCCGTGGCCGTGGACCCGGCGCCGCGGCGGCTCGGCCATCCGGTGCGGATCCTCTACGTGCTCCTCCAGATGCCCCAGAACACGTTCCTCGCCGTCGTGCTCCTGAACGCCGCCGAGCCGCTCTACCCGCACTACGCGACGCTCGCCCGGAGCTGGGACCCCACGCCGCTCGCGGACCAGCGGATCGCGGCCGGGATCTTGTGGGTCGGCGGGGACCTGCTCTTCCTCCTCGCGGTGTTCGCGCTCGTCGCGTCCTGGATGCGGGCCGAGGAGCGTCGCGCGGCCGCAGGCGATCGGCGGGCCGACGCGGCGCGTGCGGCGATCGACGACCGGGCGGCCCGGCTTGCCACGGCGCGCGGGGGCGGCGACGCTGCCGTCGGTGGCGCGGGGCCGGGGGGTGCCGCGGTCAGCGGGCCGGCGGGATCGGCGCCTCCAGCAACGCGCGATAGCGATCCGGGTCCACGTTCCCCCCGCTGACGACGGCGACGACGGGTCCCTCGACCCGGTCCGCACCGCACGCCCCCGGTCGGAAGCGAAGGGCCGCGATCGACAGCGCCCCCGATGGCTCGACGACGAGGCGGGCCTCCTCCGCGGCGAGCCGCACCCCCGCCGCGATCTCTTCCTCCCTGACCGTCACGATGTCGTCGAGGAGCGCCGCAAGATGGGCGAACGTCCGCGTCCCGAGCGACTGGCTCCGCGTCCCGTCGGCGATCGTGCGCGAGGTGAGCGAGCCGTCCCAGCGGACGATGTGACCCGCAGCGAGCGACTCCGCCGCGTCGGCGGCAAGCTCCGATTCCACGCCGACGACCCGCGCCCGCGGGGCGAGCGCCCTGATCGCGACCGCGACGCCGCTCGCGAGTCCGCCGCCCCCGATCGGCACGAGGACGAGCGCGACCTCGGGCAGGTCCTCCGCGATCTCCAGCCCGACCGTGCCCTGCCCGGCGATGATCCGGTCGTCGTCGAAGGGCGGCACGAGCGCCAGCCCGCGCTCCGCCGCGAGCCGCTCGGCCATCGCCTCGCGCTCGCCGCTGGCCGGTCCGACGGTCAGGATCTCCGCACCCTCCGCCTCGACGCGGGCGCGCTTCACGGCGGGCGCGTCGGCAGGCATGACGATCAACGCCGGGATCCCGAACCGGCGCGCGGCCCGCGCGACACCCTGCGCGTGATTGCCCGACGAGTGCGTCACGACGCCGCGCGCGCGGACCTCCGGTGGGAGCGACGCGATCGCGTTCGTGGCGCCGCGGATCTTGAACGCGCCGATCGGCTGGAGCGATTCGGCCTTGAGATACGCCGCGTGCCGCGGGTCGTCCGGACCGGCGCCCGCCGGGACCGTCCCGAACCGCACGAGCGGGGTCCGGCTCACCGCTCCCGCGATGCGCCGCGCGGCCGCGCGGACATCGTCGATG
>JBFKVO010000023.1:0-8324 GCA_041639095.1 Candidatus Limnocylindrales bacterium
AGCCCGCCGATGTCGAGGACGATCGGCTCGCCGGCGGCGATCACCCGGTCCGACACCTCGTGATGGGGCGAAGCGGAGTTCGGACCGCTGGCGACGATCGCGAACTCTGCCGTCTCGTGGCCCTCGGCGACGAGCCGGTCGCGAACCTCGCGGGCAACGTCGCGCTCGCTCCGCCCGACGAGCCGCCCGTGCGCCACCTGGGCGACGACACGGTCGGCAGCGTGCGCCGCCGCGCGCAGGATCGCCACCTCGTCGGCGTCCTTCACCATCCGCAGCTCGCGCAGCGTCGCCGTGGCGAGCTCGAGCCGCGCGCGGGGAAGGGCGTGCTGGAGCGCGAGGACGTGCATCGCCCAGAGTCTCTCGGAGACGGCGACCCGGGCGCCCTCGTCCAGTGGCCCGCCAGCCGCGAGGCGCCCCGCGACGAGGGCTGCGGCATCGTCGGTCTCGTCCCAGGGGACGACTTCGACGAGGCCGTCGCTCGCCACCGGGCAGCCGCGCGCGCCTGGGGCCTCGAGTCGCGGCACGACGAGGCTCATCGGGCCGGACGCCGGCACGACGAGCATCGTCAGGCGCTCCAGCGGGAACGTCCGGTACCCCGCGAGATAGGCGAGGTCCGCCCCGACGCCGATGAGCATGGCCGCCAGGCCGCGCTCCGCGACGAGCGCACGGGCCGCCGCGAGCCGCTCGCCGAAGCGCGCGGCCGGGACCTCCGGCGTCGCGGCGATCACGGGACGGCCTCCGCGAACCATCGCTCGAGGACGGCCGAACCGCGCTCGGAGAGCACGCGGTACGGGTGGACGCGCCTCGCGCCGGCGGCCGTCGCGCGGCCTCGCAGCTCGCGATCGTCGTGCTGCCCGACCGCGACGACCGGGCAGCCCGAGGCCGCGGCCGCAGCGACCTGCTCCACGCCGTCGTAGGCGCGCGCGGTGAGATCGACGATCGCCCGGTCGGCTGTCGCAAGCGCGTCGGCGAACGCGCTCGCGGTACGCACCGGGACGGGATGCCCGCCTGCCGCCTCCACGAGCCGCGCGAGCCGCGTCGCCCAGATGAGGTCGTCGGCGAGGATCGCGACGTGCGGCGGCGTCCCTTCCTGTCGTCGTGGTCCGGCGGCCGGGTCGCGCGTCGTCGTCATCGTGTCGCTCAGGCGAGGTGGTCCGCCAGGTGCTGGAAGATGACCTTCGCCGAGATCACGCCGGTCGGCGTCCCGTTCGCGAGGATCGGCACGTGGCGGAACCCGCCGACGGCCATCTTGTGGATCGCGATCGCGATCGAATCGTCGTGGCGAAGGACGACCGGGTCGGGCGTCATCACGTCGCGGATGACGATCGAACCACCCTCTCGGCCCGCGACCTTGAGGACCGCGTCGCGATCCGTGAAGACCCCGACGAGGCGGCCTCCCTCGACGACGAGCAGGCAGTCGATGCCGTCGCGGTGCATCCGCGCGATCGCCTCGTAGGCGTCGGCGGACGCGTCGATCGTCTCCGGCTGCCCGATCGGGAGATCCCCGAGGCGGACCCCGAGCAGGTGGCCCTGGAACGTGTTGGCCTGCTGCGGGACGCCGCCCGTCAGCTCCGAGCCACAGTTGTCGCAGACATCGGCGCCGACGAGGTTGTCGTAGGCGCAGGCGGGGCAGACCATCCTCTACTCCCTACTCGACGACCCACGTCTCGCCCGCCTCGAGGAGCGCCTGGAGGTCGGGCGTCCCCGCGCGCGCCATCTCCTTCTCGACCTGGAGGGTGAGCATCTCATCGTGGGTCGGCCGATCGATCTTGCGGATGACTCCGACAGGGACCGGGAACTCCGGCCAGTAGATGCGCGACAGCATGAACGCGATGAGCGGGTCCGTCTCGTCGTGGACGAGCAGGTCCTCGACCCGGTGGTCGTCCCCGATGGTGACGACCTCGGGCTGATGGCCGTTCAGGCGGATCCCCTTGTCGCGGTCCTTCCCGAAGACCATCGGCGCCCCGTGCTGGAGCACGAGCATGCGGTCGTCGCGCACCTCGCGGTCGGTGAACTCGCGATAGGCGCCGTCGTTGAAGATGTTGCAGTTCTGGAGGACCTCGACGAACGTGGAGCCGCGGTGGTGGCCGGCGCGCTCGAGCGTTCGCTGGAGATGCTCCGTGTGGGTGTCGACCGAGCGGGCGATGAAGCTCGCCTCGGCCGCGAGGGCGACAGACAGCGGGCTGATCGGATAGTCGACCGTCCCGACCGGCGTCGACTTGGTCACCTTGCCGAGTTCCGAGGTCGGCGACGCCTGGCCCTTCGTCAGCCCGTAGATCCGGTTGTTGAACATGATCAGCCGGATGTCCACGTTCCGGCGCATCGAGTGGAGGAGGTGGTTGCCGCCGATCGAGAGCGCGTCGCCGTCGCCGGTGATGACCCAGACCATGAGGTCGGGGCGGGCGGCCTTGAGGCCGGTCGCGATCGTCGGGGCGCGGCCGTGGATCGTGTGGAAGCCGTACGTGTTCATGTAGTACGGGAGCCGGCCGGAGCAGCCGATCCCCGAGATGAACACGATGTTCTCCTTCGGGTACCCGAAATCGGGCATGACCTTCTGGGTCTGCGCGAGGATCGAGTAGTCGCCGCAGCCCGGGCACCAGCGGACCTCCTGGTCCGACACGAAGTCCTTGCGTGTGAGGGTGACGACCGCGAGGTTCTCCGGGCTGAGCCCGGCGAGGCCCGGGTCGCCGTCCGCCGTCGCCGTGCCGGCGGCGCCCTTCCCGCCCGTCGCATGCGTCGCACCGTCGCCCGTCGCGGGAGTCCCGGTCGTCGGTCGTCGCTCGGTCATCGCCCGTTCCCTTCGTCGAGGAGGCGCATCGCCTCCGCCTGGATCTCGGCGATCCGGAACGGCTTGCCGCGCACCTTGTTGTAGCCGACCGCGTCGATGAGGTAGCGGCCGCGGACGAGGAGCAGGAGCTGCCCGAGGTTGATCTCCGGTACGAGGACCCTCCGGTAGGCGTGGACGACCTCGCCGAGGTTCGCCGGGAACGGGTTGAGATGCCGCAGGTGGGCATGGGCGACGCGCCGGCCGGCGGCCTGGAGCCGCTCGACCGCGCTCCGGATCGCGCCGTACGTGGAGCCCCAGCCGAGGATCAGCAGGTCGCCGTCCGGCGGCCCGAAGACCTCGACGGGCGGGATGTCGTCGGCGATCCGGGCGATCTTGTCCTGACGCAGTCGCTGCATCAGGTCGTGGTTGTCGGGGTCGTAGCTCACGTTCCCGGTGATGTCCGCCTTCTCGAGCCCACCGACGCGATGCTCGAGCCCGGGCGTCCCGGGGATCGCCCACGGGCGGGCGAGCGTCACCGGGTCCCGGTCGTAGGGGTGGAAGCCCGCCGGGTCCGTCGCATCGGGGACGGCGATCGCCGGCAGGTCGCCGACGTTCGGGATCGCCCACGGCTCGGCGCCGTTGGCGAGGAACGCGTCGGACAGGAACACGACCGGGGTCATGTACTTGAGCGCGATCCGCCACGCCTCGTAGGCGGAGGCGAAGCACTCGCCGGGCGTCGCCGGGGCGACCACCGCGACCGGGGAGTCGGAGTTGCGCCCGAACAGGACCTGGAGCAGGTCGGCCTGCTCGTTCTTCGTCGGCATGCCGGTCGATGGGCCGGCCCGCTGGACGTCGATGACGACGAGCGGCAGCTCGACCATCACGGCGAGGCCCATCGCCTCGCTCTTGAGGGCCATCCCCGGGCCCGAGGTCCCGGTCATCCCCATCGCCCCGCCGTAGCTCGCCCCGATCGCGGCGCCGATCGCGGCGATCTCGTCCTCGGCCTGGAACGTGCGGACGCCGAACGCCTTGTACCCCGCGAGCTGGTGAAGGATGTCGCTCGCGGGCGTGATCGGGTAGCTGCCGTAGAACAGGGTCCGGCCGGCCTGCACCGACGCCGCGACGAAGCCGAGCGACGCGGCCTCGTTCCCGGTGATCTGGCGGTAGGTGCCCGGCGCCAGCGTCGCGGGCGGGACGACGTACCGGCTGTGGAACATCTCGGTCGTCTCGCCGAACGCGTACCCGGCCCGGAGCGCGCGCTTGTTCGCCTCGGCGATGACCGGCCGCTTGCCGAACTTCTCGTCGATCCAGCGGACCGTCGGGTCCATGCTCCGCTCGTACAGCCAGAACATCAGCCCGAGGGCGAAGAAGTTCTTCGTCAGGTCGACCTGCTTCGTCGTCATCTCGAGGCCCTCGAGCGCACGCGCATTGAGGGTGGAGATGGGCACCTCGAAGACGTTGTACGCGGACAGCGAGCCGTCGTCGAGCGGGTTCGCGGCGTAGCCGACCTTCGTCAGGTTCTGCGTCGTGAAGGCGTCCTTGTTCACGATGAGCGCACCGCCCCGCGGCAGGTCGCCGATGTTCGCCTTGAGCGCAGCCGGGTTCATCGCGACGAGGACGTCCGGTTCGTCGCCCGGGGTGTGGATCTCGCTGCTCGAGAAGCTCAGCTGGAAGCCGGACACGCCCGGCAGCGAGCCCGCGGGGGCGCGGATCTCGGCGGGGTAGTCAGGGAGCGTGCTGATGTCGTTCCCGAAGACGGCCGCCGTTCGGGTGAACTGGGTCCCCGTGAGCTGCATGCCGTCGCCCGAGTCGCCGGCGAACCGGATCGTGACCCGGTCGAGTTCCTGGGAGGGCCGCACGCGGTCGATCGTGTCGGTCACGCGCCCTCGGACTCCTCGATGCGCTGGTGCGGCCGGGGCGGGAGGTTCAGGAGCTCCTCCGGGAACGCCTCGGCGAGGAATTTCAGGATGTTCTGCGGACGGACGACACCGGCGAGCAGGCCCTCGTCATCGACGAGGGGCACGTTCCGGAACCGCCCGGTCTGCATGAGGACGATCGCATCACGCACGGGCTGGTCGATGTGGAGCGTGTTCGGAGTCGTGTTCATGAGCGCCTCGACCGGCCGGTCGAGGTCGGCACCGGGCACGACGAGCTGGGCGAAGATGTCGCGCTCCGTCAGGACGCCCAGAAGGCGCCCGGACGGGTCGGTGACGAGGACCGAGTCGCCCATCCCGCTCTGACGGATCGCGGCCAGGCAGGCACCGAGGCTCGTCCCGGGGCGGACCGATACGGGATCGGGCCGGCCGACCGATTTGATCGGCTCGTCGAGGAGAGAGGGGACGCGGGTCGCCACGGACCGCTCGGAGAGGTCGCTCACGTTCGGAGTGTAGACGATTCGCCCGCTCAGCCCCGTCGGCGCCACCAGCCTGCGACGAGCGCGGCTGTACGTCGTTTGGGTGACGACCGGACGTGAGTCGTGGGCCATGATCGGACGATGTCGGGGGTGCCCTCCGGATCGGCCGCTCACACCGGAACGGACGTCCAGCAGGCATCCCTGCTGGATCGTGTCCCGGCCGTCTTCTACGTGGTCGAGCACGAGCGGCCGATCGGGCCCGGACGGCTGCTGTTCCTCAGCCCGCAGGTCGAGCCGCTCACCGGCTATCCGGCGTCGGCGTTCCTCGCGGATCCCGGCCTGGAGCGCCGGATCATCCATCCCGACGACCTCGCGGGCAAGGACGCAGCCGAACGCCGGCACCTGGCCGGCGGCGAGCCGCTCCGGATCGACTACCGGATCGTGGCGCGCGACGGCACCGTCACCTGGGTCCACGACGAGGCGACCCTGCTCCGCCGCGACGACGGTCCCCTCTTCTCGCACGGGCTGATCCTCGACATGAGCCGCCAGAAGCGGCTCGAGGCTCAACTCCGCGAGGCGCAGAAGCAGGAGGCGATCGGCCGGCTCGCCGGCGGCATCGCCCATGACTTCAACAACCTGCTGACGGCGATCATCGGGTACGTCGACCTGCTCCTCGCCGACCTCGAGGACGGCGCGGCTGGGACCGCCGAGCTCGTCGAGATCCGCCGCGCCACCGAGCGTGCGAGCGCCCTCACCCGTCAGCTGCTCTCGTTCGCGCGCCGTCAGCCGCTCAACACGCGGGTCGTGGACCTCGGGCAGATCGTGACCGGGATCGAGCCGCTCCTGCGGCGGGTCATCGGCGAGGACGTCGAGCTCACGGTCTCGGTCGCGCCGGAGGCGTTCGTCCGGGTCGATCCCGCCCAACTCGAGCAGGTCATCGTCAACCTCGCGGTGAACGCCCGCGACGCGATGCCCGCCGGCGGCGCGCTCACGATCGCCGTGGACGTCCAGCCCGAGCGACGGCGCGTCCACCGCGGCGCCGGGAACGACGGCGACCAGGTGATCCTCCGGGTCGCGGATTCCGGGGAGGGCATGGACGAGCAGACGCGCGTCCACGCGTTCGAGCCGTTCTTCACCACGAAGGCCCCCGGCCGCGGGACGGGCCTCGGCCTCGCGACGGTGTACGGGATCGTCACCGCGAGCGGCGGCACCGTCACCATCGAGAGCCGCGTCGAGGGCGGGACGACGGTGGTCGTCGCGCTCCCGCGCGCGGCGGCCGAGCCGGCCCCCGCGACCGAGCCCGCGCGTCGCGAGATCCCGCGGGCGCTCGCCGCCACCGGCGGCGCGCGGACGATCCTTGTCGTCGAGGACGAGGACGCGGTCCGCCAGCTCGTCCGGACCGTCCTCGGGCGCCAGGGTTTCACGGTCGTCGACGTCCCGAACGGCGCCGCGGCACTCGAGTGGGTGGCGTCGCGCAGCGAACCGGTCGACCTGCTCGTGACCGACCTCGTCATGCCCGGGATGAACGGCCGTGAGGTCGCGGAACGCCTCTCGAGCCTGAGCCCCGGACTTCCGGTCCTGTTCCTGTCCGGCTACACGGCCGATGTCCTTCGGGGCCGGCCCCCACTCGGACCGGGCCAGTCCTTCCTCGCGAAGCCGTTCAGCCCCGACGAGCTCGTCGCGACGGTCCACGCGATCCTGGCCGAGCCGCGCGCGGAGGCCGCGTCGGCCTGACGGCGCCTGACGCGCATCGCCCGGTGCGCGAGCCCTGCGCCCGGCGGGCGGCCCGGGTCAGCCCGTGCGCGTGGCCGCGGCCCCGCGCGCCTCGCGGAGGGCCGCCCGGGCGGCGTCGGCCACGAAGGCCCCGTCCGCCCCGATGCCGATGAACCGGAACCCCATCTCGAGCAGGCCCGGGACCGTGCCCGGGTCGTAGACGAGGATGCCCGCGGCCTTGCCGTGGGCGGCGGCCGCGGCGACGACCGCGCGGAGCGCCCCCCGGTACGTGTCGCTCGCGAACTGACCCGGAACGCCGAGCGTGTGCGACAGGTCGGCCGGGCCCACGAACAGGACGTCCACGCCGACGATCGCCGCGATCTCGTCGGCCTCGGCCACGGCCCCCGGCGACTCGATCTGCACGATGCCCACGATCCCGTCGTTCACCGCCCCGACGTCGCCGTGCCCGACCGCGCCGAGCTTCGCGCCACGGGTGCGCAGCGCGATCCCGCGGTCGCCCGCCGGCGGGTAGTGGAGGTGGCGGGCGGCGACGCGCGCGTCGGCGGCCGACTGCGACTGCGGGATCATGATCCCGTCCGCGCCGAGGTCGAGGGCCCGCCCGATCCGCAGCCGCTCGCCGCTCTGGGGCCGGACGATCGTCGCCGCCGGGGTCGTCTCGACGGCATGGAGGTGGGCGAGCAGGGTCGCCTCGCTCGCCGCGCCGTGCTCGAGGTCGATCACGAGCCAGTCGTAACCGGCCCGGCCGCAGATCTCCGCCGACACCGGCGAGTCGAGATCGACGAAGAGGCCGAACAGGATCTCGCCGGCCAGGATCCGCGGCCGGAGGGCGGGGCGTTCGAGGGTCGTCATCCGCGTATCATGCCGCGCCTAGAATGGGCCGGTGGGCATCGAATCGGCGTGGCCGCTGTTCGGGCTCCGACTGCGCACCGGGAACGGCCTCGAACTGCGCCTCCCGTCCGATGGCGAGCTGGCCGAGCTCATCGAGGTCGCGCGCGGCGGCATCCACCCGCCCGTTGAGATGCCGTTCGCCATCCCGTGGACGGATCAGCCGAGCCCCGAATTCGAGCTTGGCTTCCTCCGCTATCACTGGAGCTCGCGGGCGGACTGGCGGCCCGACGCGTGGCGCCTCGAGCTGGCCGTCTTCGCCGACGGCCGGCCGGCCGGGTTCCAGGGTCTGTACGCGAAGGACTTCGAGCGTCTGCGATCGGTCGCGACCGGGTCGTGGCTGGCCGCGACCTACCAGCGACGCGGGATCGGGACCGCGATGCGTGCTGCCGTCCTCGCGCTCGCGTTCGACGGCCTCGGTGCCGACGAGGCGACGACCGAGGCATTCCCCGACAACCTCGCCTCAGCCGGCGTCAGCCGGAAGCTCGGTTACGAGGACAACGGCGTCGGCCGTTTCGCCCAACGCGGCATCGCTCGCGAGACGCAGCGCTTCCGGATGACGCGCGCGGCCTGGGCATCGCGCGA
>JBFKVO010000024.1:0-8324 GCA_041639095.1 Candidatus Limnocylindrales bacterium
GACGCTCCGCGGCAGGCCGGTCAGGAGATCGCGGCCGCGCAGCGTCACGCGCTGCTGATCCCACTCGCCCGGATACGCCGAGCCGATCGCGATCTTGATGTCCTCGGACGTCCGCTCGCCGAGGAACAGGTTGTACTCGCGACGGGCGAACGACACGATGTCCTGGTCCATCTCGTCGCCGCCGATGCGGATGCTGCGGCTGACGACGATGCCGCCGAGGCTGATGACGGCCACCTCGGTCGTCCCGCCGCCGATGTCGACGACGAGGCTCCCGGACGGCTCGCTCACGGGCAGCCCGGCACCGATCGCGGCGGCCATCGGCTCCTCGATGAGCTGCGCCCAGCGGGCGCCGGCGTTGAGGGCCGCGTCGCGCACGGCGCGCTTCTCGACCTCGGTGACCCCGGACGGGATGCCGACGACGATCCGCGGCCGCGGGATGAGCCCGATCCGATCGTGGACGCGGTTCACGAAGTACTTGAGCATCTGCTCGGTGACGTCGAAGTCGCTGATGACGCCGTCGCGCAGCGGCCGGATCGCGATGATGCTCGCCGGGGTCCGGCCGACCATCCGCTTCGCCTCGGCGCCGATCGCGAGGACCCGCTTCGACTTCGCGTCGATCGCGACGACGGACGGCTCGCTCATGACGATGCCACGCTCGCGCACGTGGACGAGGGTGTTGGCGGTGCCGAGGTCGATCCCGATGTCGCGGGAGAACAGGCCGAGGAAGCGGTCCAGCATGGCGGCGGGCGGGTCCTTCGTGTCGGTCGGATGATCGCGGGGATGGGCTGCGGCGCCGGCGGCAGGCACGTCTCCGGGATGGGGACGACGGTGCGCGGAGTGCCGCCCGGCGGGCGAGCCCGAGCAGTATACCCGCCGCTCCACGATGTGCCGGACGGCCGCCCGTGCGGCCGGGACCGATCTGCTCGTCGGGTCGCGCGGCCCGGTCGCGCGGCGCCTCGTCAGCCCTCGGCGACCGCCCGCGGCGCGACACGGTCGAAGGCGATGCCGCGGTCGCGAAGCGAGACCCATGCGTCATGGCCGACGACGAGGTGGTCGAGGAGCTCGATGTCGAGAAGCCGTCCGGCGGCAAGCGCCTCGGCGGTCAGATGGAGGTCGTCCGGGCTCGGACTCGGGTCGCCCGACGGGTGGTTGTGGACGAGGATGACGCCGCTCGCCGACAGCCGGATCGCATCGCGGAACAGCTCGCCGACGCGGACGAGCGACGCCGACACGTTCCCGCGGTAGACGGGCACGACACGGAGCACGACGTTCTTCGTGTTCAGGAGCACGACCCACAGCTCCTCGCGCTCGAGGCGACCAAGCTGGAGGACGAGGCGGTCCGCGACGTCGCGCGGGCCGCGCACGGTCCACCGCCCGGTCGGCCAGTCGGCGAGCTGGCGGCGCCCGAGCTCGAACGCGGCGAGGAGCTGGGCCGAGCGCGCCGCCCCGACCCCGGGGATCGTCTCGAGCTCCGGGCCGGACGCTCGCGCGAGGCCGGCGAGGCCGTCGAAGCGGCCGAGGGCCTCCTCTGCCAGGGCCACCGCGCTCGCGCCGCGCGATCCCGCCCCCCAGACGAGCCCGATGAGCTCCGCGGCCGTGAGCCCCGCCGCGCCCCGCGCCACGAGGCGTTCCCGCGGCCGTTCCGGCGCGGGCAGCTCGCGGATCGCGCGGCGGCGCGCCCGGGGGTCGTTGGGGATCACCGTGCCGGCCTCCGCTTCGGTCGTGCGACCGGTGGTCGCCCGTCGAGGACGTCCCCGGACCCGGACGACGGGAGCCCGCCGATTCCCCCCGCCATCCGGATCCGAGGACGCCGCGCAGACTAGCCGGGAGCGCTCACCGCCGGCTCACCGCCGCGTTCACCCGCCGGTCGCCTCACCCGGCCGCTTCGGCCGCGCGGGGGGCGATGCCGCGGCGCCGCCGTCAGCCCGCCGCGCTGCCGCCGATCGCCCCGACCGCGAGCTCCGCGAGGACGATGAGGATCCCGTTGAACGCCGCGTGCAGCGCGTACGGGGCCCAGATCGTCCCGCGCCGCACGAACACCCAGCCGAGGATGAGCGCGACCGGCAGGCGGCCCAGGAACCCGACGACCGCGATCGCGAATGCCTGGCCGGCCGTCTCGCCGCCGAGGAGCAGGATGTGCGCGACCGCGAACAGGATCGCGGCCCGGACGATCCCGGCCCGCGCGCCGTGGGCGCGCACCCACGCGGTCGTGGCGACGCCGCGGAACATGACCTCCTCGGCGAACGGCGCGATGAGGGCGCCGCCGATGAGGTGGAGCACGAGGCCCGTCGCCGTCCCGGACGGCGGCAGCGGGCTGTCCGGCGCGACCGCGAACACGAGGACGAGGACGGTCGCGACGACCATCGTCACGAGGATCGCGGGGCCGGCCATGATCGCCCCCCACGCGAGCTCGTCGAGGTACCCGCGCGCCGGCCGCCGGAAGCCGATGTCGGTCCACGACAGCCCGCCCGTCCCGACGACGACGAGCCGCACGACCCCGAGCATCACCGCTGCCTGGAGGACGATGAGGAGCAGCTCGACGACGGGGCGGTCGACGTTCACCCCGAGCGCCTCGAGCGGCGCGCCGACCGCGACCGCGGCGAGGTAGCTGAGCGGGATGACCGCGCCGAACACGAGGAGCGGCGAGGGGCCGCGGTACGGGAGGTCGGCGCGCGCTCGCCGCTCGATCGCCTGTGACCCGGCACCTGCGACAAGGCCGACCGCGAGGAGGGCCATCCCGACGACGAGGACGACCGCACCGGCCGGTCCGCGGCCGCCGAGGAGGCCGACGATCGTCAGCCCGAGCCCGAGCAGCCCGGCGATCCAGGAGATGACGAACAGCGCCGGGGCCGCCCGCCCCTCGATCGTGAAGATGGACGAGCCCGGGCGCGGGGGTGCGGGCTCGGTCAACGCTCCGGCAGCGGGTCGGTGGAGTGCGCGGCCCGTGGCCCGGGGTTCGCCATCGAGCGGGCGGTCGCCGAGCGCGCCG
This sequence comes from Candidatus Limnocylindrales bacterium, assembly GCA_041639095.1. GTDB lineage: Bacteria > Chloroflexota > Limnocylindria > Limnocylindrales > CSP1-4 > CAKKPP01. The sequence goes on from JBFKVO010000024.1 coordinate 2,990, forward strand.
ACGGCCGCACCGTGGTCCGGGTCGTGACCTCGGGGATCCGGGCCGGCTCGTCGGCGATGGGGCCGGGCTCGATCGCCGCGACGGCGTCAGGCCGCTCGAAGTCCTTGCCGCACCAGGCGCAGAGCGACCAGTCGAGCCCGACGAGCTTCCCGCAGTTCGGACAGACGCGGTTCAGGCGGGTCCGGCAGGTCGGGCAGATGATCCATTCGTCCTCGATGCGCCTCGCGCACGTCGGACAGGCCTTGATCGACTCCACCTCCGCGAGGAGGGCCTCCTCGGCGAGGTTCCGCTCGTAGACCTCCCCGATCTTCTCCTGCGGCCGGATGATCCGATAGACGAAGACCGCGGCCCAGAAGAAGAACGGCGTGAACAGGATGATGAACGCGCCCGCGAGGTACGGCGCGAGCGGGTTCTCCATCCGGAGCTGGATGTCGCGGAAGGCCCAGTACGCGGCCGCGAGCCAGATGACGATGAGGTACACGAACGCGGCCCGCAGCCCGAGCTGCACGGGGGCGCTGTCGATGAAGCCACCGAACGCTTCACCGATCGTTCCGAGGATCTCTTCCATCCGGCGTCCCGGCAGCCTCCGTACGGCGAGAGCGGCGCCCCTCGCGGGATGCCGCCGACGGTCCGGGGCAGTGTAGCAGGGGGGCTGGCCGCTACTGGACGGCGGGGCCGGGGCCGCCGTGACGCCAGGGCGCGAGCCGGAGCGTGCCGCCGACGACGAGGACGAGGGCGGCGGCGATGTCGAGGAGGAGCCCGAACCGCGTCCCCAGCGGGCCGAGGGCGTACGGCCACGACAGCCCGAGGATGATCGCGCCGAGGACGATCGGTGCGAGGCCGCCGGTGAACCAGCGCGGGATGCGGTTCGGGATGATCGTGAGGATCCCGATCGCGAGCACGGCGAGGAACACCGGCAGGTGGCTGAGCGTCGCGAGACCCCAGCCATCGACGTAGTCGCCGATCCCGCCGGCGCCGATGACGTTCGGGGCCCACGGCAGGAGGAACCCGAGCGCCGCCGCGAACGCCCCGATCCCGACCAGCCAGCCCGCCGCGTCGTTCGGGCCGTCGAGCGGGAGGTCGGCGAGGAGCGACGCCTTCGCCCGCCGGTCGAGGCCGAGTGCGGCGCGCGCGGCCGGATCGATGATCGCGCCGCACTCCGTACAGCGTTCGCGACCGGCGAGCTGCGGCCGGCCGCAGTCGGGGCAGAGGATCTGGTTCGCGGTCATCGTCTCGACCTCCCGCCGTGGCGCTCCCCGCGACAGCGTGCCAGACGCGACCGCCCGATACCAGCCCCGATCAGGCGCCGGTCCTCGATGAGGCGGGGTCGGCGGCGAGCGTGGCGGGTCGCGCGCCGGGCGCGAACAGCCAGGCCGTCCAGGCGACCGCGCGAACCGCCGTGGCGAGGCCGGCGAGGACGAAGCCGCCGAGCCAGAGCGCGACGAAGACGAGCAGGGCCGCGGCGAGCCCGATCGTCTCGGCCGGGGTCGCGAGCCCATCGGTGAGGAGGATCCGGACGCGATCCCAGGCGGTGCCAGCAGCGAGGAGACCGGGCACGAGGACGACGAGGAGGAACGCGTGCGTGGACACGAGGACCGCGAGCGCCCCGAGGGGGCGCCGCCCGACCGCGGCGAGGGCGGCGACGAGGGCCCGCGGCGTCGTGCGCCCGGCGACGATCCCGCGGACGGCGAGTCCGCCGATCACCTCGCCGATCGCCCATGCGGCGACGATCAGCCCGATCGTGGCCGGGACGCGCGCGAGGATCCGGACGGCGAGTGGCGTCGCGAGCTCCTCGGGCAGGATGAGCTCCGCGTACCCGGCGTCGACCAGGGCGGGGATCCCCGCGGCGATCGCCACGACGAGCGGGACGTGGGCGACGAGCCGCGCCACGAGGCCGCGCGCGGCGACGCCCTCGATCCTGGCGGGCACGTCGCCGAGCTCCTCGGCCGCGACGACCTCGCGCACGAGCGCCGCCTCGAGCCATGCGCCCAGCCATCCGCCGACGAGGAGCGCCGCGGTGGCCGCGACGCACACGAGGGCGATGAGCGCGAGGAGATCGACGCCGGCGCCGCCGAGGGCGAGGCCGGTCACCGCCGGCCCGAAGACGTTCGCGAGCCCCGACGGCGTCGGCAGGATGACGATCGGCAGGACGAGCAGGACGATCCCGCCGCGCACGAGGAACCCGGCGAGCGCGATCGCCCACCAGCGGGGCCGCCCGAGTGCTGCGAGGAGCGGCGCGGTCACCGCCGCCCGGCCGTCAGGGGGCGGGACTGGGCAGCGGGGTGAGCTCGCCCAGCCGCTGGAGGGCCTGTTCGACGAGCGCGATCTCGGCGCCGTACCGGGCGAAGTCCCCGTCGCGGAGTGCCTGCTGCGCGAGCTCGAAGTGGAGGTTCGCGTAGGCGATCAGCCCGGGCACGTCCGACGGCAGGTCGCCCGGCAGCGGGGTCGGCGTCGGGGCCGGGCCGGGTGTGGGCGTCGGGCCGGGGCCGGGTGTGGGCGTCGGGCCGGGGCCCCGGCCCTCGGCGACGAGGAGCAGCTCGAGCGCCTCGCCGAGCGACTCGCCCCAGACGACCTGGCGCGGCGACGCGAGGACGATCCGCTGGAACTCCGGGAACGACGCGCTCGTGGACTGGAGGTACACCGGCTGGAGGTAGAGGAGCGTGTTCCCGACGGGGACGACGATGAGGTTGCCGCGGATGACCCGCGAGCCGGACTGGTTCCAGAGCGTGATCTGGGCGCTGATCGCCGGATCCTGGTCGATCCGCGCCTCGATCTGGGCCGGCCCGAACACCGTCGAGTCGGCCGGGAAGCGGTAGACGCGGACGTCGCCATAGTTCGGGTCGTCGTTGCGGGCCGCGATCCAGGCGATCATGTTCGGCCGGTTCACGGGGACCATCGGCTGGAGGAGGAGGAACTCGGCTTCCGCCTCGCCGGGCATCCGCATGATCACGTAGTAGGCCTCGGACGGGAGGCTCTGCTCGCTCGTCTGGCCGGTCGGGACGTTCCACAGGTCGTCGCGCTGGAAGAACGTCTGGCTGTTCGTCACGTGATAGGTCCCGAACATCCGGGTCTGGACGTTGAACAGCTCTTCGGGGACGCGCAGGTGGGCGCGAAGATCGGTCGGGAGCTCGTCGATCGGCCGGAACAGCGTCGGGAAGATCCCGGCGTACGCACGCACGATCGGGTCCGCCGCGTCGTTGATGTAGAAGCGCATCGTTCCGTCGTACGCGTTCATCGTGACCTTGACGCTGTTGCGGATGTAGTTGAAGGGGAACCGCCCGAGCCCGGTCCCGGGCCCGACGTCGGCCGGCGAGAACGACTGCGCGTGCGGGAAGCGGTCGCTGATCGTGTACGCGTCCTGGATGTAGACGAGGCCGCCGTCCCCGTCGACGACCACGTACGGGTCCTTGTCGTAGCGGAGGAACGGCGCGAGGAGCGCGAGCCGGTCGGACAGGGTCCGATGGAACAGGACCTGGCTGTCGCGGGTGACCTGGTCGCTGATGAGCAGGTCGAGGTCGCCGAAGCGGGCCGCGAAGAGGAGCCGGTCGAACGTCGTCCCGAGCGGGATCCCGGTCGTGCCCTCCCAGCGCGTCTCCACCCCGGCGGACGTGTCGTTCCCGCCAGTCTGGTCGCCGCCACGCGGGTAGTCGAACTCGGCCTGCTTGGCGCCCACGACGATGTAGTGGCTGGGCCGCTCCCCGAAGTAGATCGCCGGCTGGGTCACCGCGGGGGCACCGTCGGTCGAGATGGGCGGCAGGTTCTTGATGAAGAGGCGCGGCTGGCCCTCGTTCGCGACGTCGTTCACGGGGACCATGGTGAGGCCGGTCCCGTGCGTGAAGATGATCCGCTGGTTCACCCAGCCGGTGGCGTTCGGGTTGCCTGCGAGATCCAGTTCGCGCGCGGCGAGCATCACCTGGCGCTGGACGCCGTCGATGACGTACCGATCGGTGTCCACGTCCCAGAAGTCGTAGTAGCGGCGGATCGTCTGGAGCTGGTCGATCGTGTCGGCGAGCGGCCGATAGTCCCAGAGGCGGGCGTTCGTGAACGTCACGTCCTCCTCGTCGATGATCGCCCGTTCGAGACGCGCGTCGCCCTGGTAGCGACGGGAGTCGTCCCAGACGTCGAGCCCGAAGGCCATGCGCGTCATGAGGATGTTGTTGTCGATGTAGCGCGCCTCCTGCGCGTACTGGTTCGGGACCACCGTGAAGCGCTGGACGACCTCCGGGTAGAGGCGCCCGACGACGAGCGACGCGAGGAACCAGACCGACAGGGTCAGGCCGAATGGCCAGATCCAGCGCGTGAACGCGGCCCCGACGAGGAGCGCGGCCGCGAGCGCCGACAGCACGGTGAGCACGTCGTACGCGATGAACTGCGCATTCTGGTCCGTGAAGCTCACACCGGTCGCGCTGCCGCGATCCGAATAGGCCAGTTCGAACCGATCCAGCTGGTAGCCGAAGGCGATCGTCAGGAGAAACAGCCCGGCGAGGATCCCGAGATGGACCCGGACCCCGGCCGTGACCGCGAACCGTCCGCTCAGCGCGGCGATCAGGTAGCGGCCGCCGGCGACGAGCAGGCCGGCGACGAGGATGCTGTTCGCGACCGACTGGAGGAGCCGCAGGAAGGGCAGCTCGAACAGGAAGAACCCGATGTCGCGCCCGAAGATCGGGTCGACGACCGCGTCCCCGCCGGGGGCGTACGGGACGCGGTTCAGCCAGAGCTGGACCGTCTCCCACTGGCCGGCGAGGGCGCCGGCGAGGCCGAACGCGGAGAGGACCGCGACGCCGACGAGGACCCAGTTGCCGAGCGGCCCCAGGTCCGGCAGCTCCAGGGCCTCGGGGGGCCCCACCGGGCGCGGGCCACGGGCCTGCCCGAAGCCACCGCCGGCCGAGGCCTCGAACCGGGCGAAGAAGTTGCGGATCGCCTCGCCGTTGCCGCCCTCGCCGCGGGGGCTGATCCGGATCGCGATCGCGAGGTTCGCGAGCAGGATCGCGAGGGCGCCCAGCCCACCGATCGCGAAGAGGGCGGCCTGGCTCCCGAGTCGCGTCCACAGGACGTCGACGAAGCCGATGCTGCCGTACCAGAGCGCGTCGGTCCACAGCGCGACGATCCACGAGCCGAGGAAGAGGATGCCGAGGACGGCAAGGATGAGCGCCCAGGTGCCGGCGATCCGGCGGCCCTCGTTGCCGCCGCGTCGGCGGCGCGGGCGCTGCGGCCGGCGCGGGCCGTCGTCGCCGGGTCGGCTTTCCTGACCGCCGTCGCCGCCGTCGCCGCCGTCGCCGCCGTCGCCGTCGTCGCCGCCGCTCGGGCGCTCGTCGCCGGATTCGACGCGGCGCGC
>JBFKVO010000025.1:0-8246 GCA_041639095.1 Candidatus Limnocylindrales bacterium
CCGGCGTACCACTGCCCGAGTCCCGGCCACAGGAAAGACAGCGTGGTCGCGACGGCGGGACGCGGGAAGCGCCGGACGGGCTCTCGGGTCGTCACTGTCACGGCCGGCGGAATCTACCATCCTCGACCCGGCGGCGCGTCCGACCCGCTCATCGGGCGACGGCAGACCGGCGGGCCGCGGCCCCTAAGGGGTGACGCGGGTCCCGGTCGGGACGACCTGGAAGTAGACGCTGCCGCGGACGAACGGCATCTCCTCGCCGTCCGCTCCGCGGACGATCGTGGGCTCGGTCTGCGACGCCTTCGACCACGTCGCCTCGTACGTGCGGCCCTCCATGTACACGCGGGCCGTTCCCGTGCCGACGGTCGTCAGATCCGGGCGGGCGTGGCCCGGCTCGATCTTCGTGTCGATGCGGAACGCCATGAACAGGACGACGACCGTGCGGGCGGTGACCTGTCCGCCATCGGCAGGATCGACGTGGGGCTGGCCGTCGAGGAAGCGGAGGTAGCGGTTGGTCGCCGGGTCGTAGCGGTATCCGACGACGACCGTGCGGTAGGGGACGCTGATCTCCTGCGCGACGCCGCGCTCGCTCGGGGGCAGGTCATCGCGGAACGGACGCCGATGGATCGCCGGGTCGAGCGTCTCCGGCGCCCCGAGCCGGAGCGCCACCCGACGAAGATCGGCGGTGGACGTGTACGCGTTGTGCGGGGCGCTCCGCTCGCGGATCCGGTGGTACGCGGGGTTGCCGGACCCGATCCCGTCGACGCTCGTCAGCTCGATCCCCGTGTGCTCCTTCACCCAGGCGCGGGTCCGGCGGTCCCCGCCGTAGTGGGCGAGGGCGGCGCGGACCTCGCTCGCCCACTCCGCGATGTACAGCCGCGCGCTGCGGACCGGACCGATGTCGGGCGCGTCCTCCTCCTGGTACACGAAGAGGTAGCGGACCTCGTAGCCATCGGCCGGCGCCTGCCAGACGATCGCCGCCGCGTTGAAGCCCGCCTGCGGGCGCGCGACCCGGTTGTCGTCGATCGATACCGCGATCGGCAGGCGGTGGGCGAGCTCAGGGGCGACGAGGACACCGGTCAGGTCGGCCGGCTCCAGCAGCGGTGCCGGCGTGAGGGACGGCGTGGCGGTCGGCGAGGGCGACGGCGACGGGGATGCTGTGGGGACGGCGGTGGGGACGAGGGTCGGCGGAGCGACGGCGGCGACCCCGGGTTCACGCGGGAGGCTCGCGATGACACCGGCGGCGACGGGGATCGCGAGGACGACGAGCGCGATGAGAGCGCTGAGGCGGCGTCGATCGGCGAGGAGCCAGCGTGCGGCGCGCGTCCCGGTCATGCCCGGCATCCTCCCCATCCCGGACCGCTCCGGAACCCCCCGAAAGGTACCGGTCCGCCCTCGGCGAGTGGCGCCGGGCGACGTCGGTCGATCACATCATCACGAGGCCGCCATCGACCGCGAGCACCTGCCCGGTGATGTACGACGCCTCGTCGCTCGCGAGGAACGCGACGGCGTTCGCGATCTCCTCGGTCGTCCCGAATCGCCCGAGCGGTGTGCGCGCGACGAGCTCGGCCTGGAGCGCCTCGGGCAGCGACTCGGTGAGCTCGGTGAGCACGAAACCCGGCGCGATCGCGTTGCAGGTGATCCCGCGCGAAGCGAGCTCGCGGGCCGTCGCCTTCGTCAGCCCGATGAGCCCGGCCTTCGCCGACGAGTAGTTCGCCTGGCCCATCTGTCCGGCCTGCCCGGAGACGGAGGTGATGTTCACGATCCGTCCCGACTTCGCCTTGAGCATCGGGCGGGTGACCGCCTTCGTCACGTAGAACGCCCCGAACAGGTTCGTCTCGAGCACGTCGCGCCAGTCCTCGGGCTTCATCCGCATGATCAGGTCGTCGCGGGTGATCCCGGCGTTGTTCACGAGGATGTCGACCTTGCCGAAGGCGTCGAGCGCGGCCTTCACGAGCGCCTCGGCGGCCTCGGCGTCGCGGACGTCGGCCTGGACGGCGACGGCCCGCCGGCCGAGGGCCTCGATCGCCGCGACGACCTCCGCAGGCGCACCCGGTCGGCCGCTGCCATGCCCACCTGCGGAGTCGCCAGCTGCCCCTCGATAGCTGAACGCGACGTCCGCGCCCTGGGTCGCGAGGCGCAGCGCGATCGCGCGGCCGATCCCGCGCGAGCCGCCGGTGACGATGGCGCTCTTCCCGGTCAGGTCGATCATCTGCTCCTCCGTTTCGTCTCGGCGCGCCGGCACGGGGACGCCCCGGCGCGGGTCGGTCGTCAGCGGGCGAGCGGCCGGCTCGCGGGCTCCGGGTCGCCGGGCACGACGTCGTCGAGCGGCACGTCCACCGGACCGGGTCGCGCCATCAGCTCGGCGAGCGCGGGCGGGATCGGGTCCACCGAATCCCAGTCGACCGGGAGGCGCACGTGGACGTCGGCCGGATCGACCGCCTCGTGGCCGGCACGACCGCGGGCCGGATCCGCCGTCCAGCGGATCGTCACGGCCCCCGACGTGAACCCGGCGCCGAACGCGACGAGGACGACGTGGTCGCCGACCGCGACCCGTCCCTCGTTGACGGCCTCGGCGAGGGCGATCGGCACCGACGCGGCCGAGGTGTTCCCGTACCGATCGAGGTTGACGTACATCTTGTCCATCGGGAGATCGAGGCCCTTGGCGACCGCCTCGATGATCCGGATGTTCGCCTGGTGCGGGATGAACAGCGCGATGTCGGACGGGTCGAGCCCGGAGCGCCGCACGCTCTCGAGCGCCGTCGTCGCCATCGTCTTCGTCGCGAAGCGGTAGGTCTCGCGGCCTTCCATCCGGATGTAGTGCTCGCCGCGGGCGATCGTCGCCGGCGACGGCGGGGCCTTCGCGCCGCCGGCCGGGAGCCAGATCATGTACGCGCCCTGCGGCTCGGTCGTCAGCTCGATCCCGAGGCCGCCGCCGGGCGTGTCGGCCGCCGAGAGGACGATCGCCCCGGCACCGTCGCCGAACAGGATGCAGGTGCCCCGGTCGGTGTAGTCGAGAAATCGCGACAGCAACTCGGCGCCGATGACGAGGACGTGGCGGGCGAGTCCCGACGTGATGTACGCCTGCGCGGTCGCGTACGCGTACACGAACCCGGAGCAGGCGGCGGCGACGTCCATCGCGGCCGCGCGCGTGTTCCCGATCGCCTCCTTCACGAGCGCGGCCGTGGACGGCATCCAGTAGTCGGGCGTGAGCGTCGCGAGCAGGATCAGGTCGATGTCATCGGGGTCGATCCCGGCGGTCCGGATCGCCCGCAGGGACGCGACGGCCGCCATCGAGGCGGTCGTCTCGTGCGCCGCGGCCACGCGCCGCTCCCGGATCCCGGTCCGGGTGACGATCCATTCGTCGGACGTGTCGACCATCCGCTCGAGGTCGGCGTTCGTCAGGACCTGGCTCGGGGCGTAGCTGCCCCAGCCGGTGACGTGGGCGGCGCGGGTCTCGCTCACAGTGGCTCCACCTCGATGAGCGGCTGGTTGACCTTCACGAGCTGGCCGTTGTCGGCGACGATCCGCGCGACCCGGCCGGCCTTGTCGGACTTGATCTCGTTGAACAGCTTCATCGCCTCGATGAGCCCGACGATCTGGCCGACGGCGACCTCGCCCCCGACCTGGACGTATGGAGCGGCGCCGGGCGCGGGCGCCCCCCAGTAGATCCCGGTGAGGGGCGCGCGGACGACAGGACGACTCGGCGCGGCCGACGCCTCCTGGACCCCGCCGGCCGGTGCCGCGGCGGGCGCGGAGGGCGAGGGAGCGGCCCCGGCCTCGGGACCCGGTGCGCTCGACGTGGCGGCGGGTGCGGCCGCGACGGCCGGCGCGAGCGCGGCGGGCTTGCGCAGGACGAGCCCGGTCCCGCCGACCTCCACCTCGAGCTCCGTGAGATCGCTCCGGTCGAGGAGCGTCGCGAGCCGGTCCACGAGCGCAAGGAGCGACGCGTCCCCGGGCGCCAGGGCGCCGGCGACCTCCGGAGGCGCCGGATCGCCCGGCGCAGGATCGGTCGCACGGGCATCGCCCGTCGCCGCCGTGTCGTCCGCCGGCTCGTCGGGGCCGGCCGGCGTGCGCTCGTCGTCCGTCATGCGTCCCACCGGCGCAGGATCAGCGCGGTGTTCTGGCCGCCGAACCCGAACGAGTTCGAGAGCGCCGTGACGACCTCCCGGCGGGTCGCCGTGTTCGGGGTCAGGTCCATCCCCTCGCCCGCCGGATCCGGGTCGGCGAGGTTGATCGTCGGGGGCACGGTCCCGGTCCGGATCGTCTGGATCGTCGCGATCGTCTCGAGCGCGCCGGCCGCCCCGAGCGTGTGCCCGAGCATCGACTTGTTGGCCGTGACCGGTACGCTCGCCGCGCGCTCGCCGAGGATCGTGCGGATCGCCGTGAGCTCGGCCTTGTCGCCCTCGGGCGTGGAGGTCGCATGGGCGTTCACGTGATCGATGTCGTCGGGCGACAGGCCCGCCTTCTCGATCGCGCGGCGCGCCGCCCGGACGGCGCCGATGCCGCCGGGCGCCGGCAGGGTGATGTGCGAGGCGTCGGCGGTCGCGCCGTAGCCGATGAGCTCAGCGAGCGGCTCGGCGCCCCGCGCGAGCGCGTGCTCCAGCTCCTCGAGGACGAGCACGCCCGCCCCCTCCCCGATGACGAACCCGTCGCGACCCGTGTCGAACGGGCGCGACGCGCCCGCGGGATCGTCGTTCCGCGTGGACAGCGCCTTCATCGACGTGAACCCGCCGACGAGCGCCTCGTGCATCGGCGCCTCCGTCCCGCCGGCGATCATCACGTCCGCGTCGTCGCGCCGGATGGTCTCGAACGCCTCGCCGATCGCGTGGCCGCCCGTCGCGCACGCCGAGACCGTGGTGTAGTTCGGGCCCAGCGGCCCGAACGAGATCGCGATCTGGCCCGCGCCGACGTTCGGGATGCCCATCGGCACGAGGAACGGGCTGATGCGGTCGGGCCCGCGCTCCGCATACGTGACGACGTTGTCGAACAGGGTGTTCACGCCGCCGAGCCCCGTCCCGAGGATCACGCCGGTCCGCTCCGCGAGCTCGCCCTCGAGCCGCTCCGGGAGGCCGGCCTGGTCGAGCGCCTCGCGCGCCGCGACGAGTCCGAACTGGATGTAGCGGTCCGTGCGTCGCAGGTCCTTCCGATCGAGCACGCCGCTCGCGTCGAAGTCGCGCACCTCGCCCGCCATCTGCGAGTCGAGCCGCGACGGGTCGAACGATTCGATGCGGCGGATCCCGGACCGCCCGGCGGCCAGGCCCTCCCAGGTGCTCGCGACGTCGTTGCCGAGCGCGGTGATCGCGCCCATCCCGGTGACGACCACCCGGCGCGGACGCGTCCCGTTGCCGCTCACCGGACGAGCTTCCCGGTGCGGACGGTGGCGGCCCGGTAGACGTCGCCGGGCAGACCGCGGGCGGAGATGGCATTCGCGACCGCCATCGTGTCGAAGTCGGTCCGGCGGATCTCGGCGGAGACGCCATCGGCGTCGATCGTCACGAGCGCCCACGACGCGGTCGGGTCGCCGTCGAACACGAAGCCCGCGCTGCCCGCGTTCACGATGAGCTTCCAGCCGAAGTCGCGGACCTCGGGCACGTGCGTGTGGCCGCAGGCGACGATCCGGGCGTCGGTGCGGGACAGGCGCTCGAGCGTGACCGTCGCGTCGAGGTTCTGGTCGAAGCCGGCGGTCTGGGACCCCGGCGACGCGTGGGTGACGAGCGACAGGACGTCCTCGCCGCGATGGCGGCGCTCGGCGGGCAGGCGGCGGAGCCAGTCGACCCGCTCCTCGCCGAGCGTCTCGTGCGCCCACTCGGCGGCCGCCCGGAACGGGTCCGGGACGCCGTCGGGGAACCACGGGAAGGCGGCCGTGTAGTCGAAGTCGGCCACGGCGATGTCGGTGTTGCCCTGGACCACGAGCGCGCCGTCGGCTTCGAGCTCGCGGATCGCGTCGACCGCCTCGGCCGGTGCCGGGCCGTTCATCACGAGGTCGCCCGCGATGCACACGACGTCCGGCTTCGCCTTGCGGACGGCGGCGCGGACGGCCTCGAGCGCGACGACGTTCCCGTGCACGTCGGACAGGACGGCGATCCGGAGGCTCATCGGAGCACGCCCTCGCCCGGGATGATGAAGCTGATCGTGGCCTCGCACGCCGTCTCGCCGTCGACCGACGCGACACCCTTCGCGCGCCCGAAGCGGCTGCCGAGCTTCTCCATCGTGACCTCGAGGCGGAGCGTATCGCCGGGCCGGACGACCCGCTTGAAGCGACACTCGTCGATGCCCGCGAACAGGCCGATCCGGTCGCCGAAGCCGGGCTGCTTCGCGACGTAGACGCCCATCGTCTGGGCGAGCGCCTCGACCTGGAGCACGCCGGGCATGACCGGCAACCCGGGGAAGTGCCCCTGGAAGTACCACTCGGTCGCGGTGACGCCCTTGATCCCGACGATCCGCTTCGCCTCCTCGTCGTATTCGACGATCCGGTCGACGAGGAGGAACGGCCAGCGGTGCGGGATGAGGCCCTCGATCTCGCTGGTCGTGTGGACGGTCTCTTCGGTCACGTGCTCCTCCGTGCGGGGATCAGGCGCCGGCCCGGGCGGCCGCCGCGATGAACGCGGCGGACCCGACGCGGTCCAGCAGGTTCGTCGAGATCCGGCCCTCCAGGAACGCCTCGCTCCCGAGGAGCGCGCGATGGATGGCCACGTTCGTCGTCACGCCCTCGATGAGCAGCTCGTCGAGCGCCGTCCGCGCCCGGGCGATCGCGGTGGCGCGGTCCGGGCCCCAGACGACGAGCTTGCCGAGGAGCGAGTCGTAGTACGGCGGCACCTCGTAGCCGGAGTAGAGGTGCGAGTCCATCCGGACCCCCGGCCCGGACGGCGCGAGGTAGCGCTCCACGACCCCGACGCCCGGCCGGAAGTCGTGCTCGGGGTCCTCGGCGTTGATGCGGAGCTCGATCGCGTGCCCGCGCGGGGACACGTCGGCCTGCGTGAAGCCGAGCGGCTCGCCGGCCGCGATCCGCAGCTGCGTCGCGACGAGGTCGATGCCGGTCAGCGCCTCGGTCACCGGGTGCTCGACCTGGATCCGGCAGTTGATCTCGATGAAGTAGAAGTTCCCCTCCCCGTCGACGAGGAACTCGAGCGTGCCGACGTTCTCATAGCCGGCGGCGACGACCGCCCGGATCGCCCGCTCCGCAAGATCCGCACGCCCGGCCGGCGTGAGCGCGAGGGTGGGCGACTCCTCGAGGATCTTCTGGTGGCGGCGCTGGACGGAGCAGTCGCGCTCGGCGAGGTGGACGCCGTGCCCGTAGCGGTCGACGGCGACCTGGACCTCGACGTGGCGGGTGTCCTCGAGCCACTTCTCGAGGTAGAGCGAGTCGTCGCCGAAGGCGGCCTTCGCCTCGGAGCGGGCGACCTTGATCGCGGACTCCAGCTCGCGCCGCGAGCGGACCATGCGCATCCCCTTGCCGCCGCCACCGGCGGAGGGCTTGATGAGGACCGGGTAGCCGATCCGCTCGGCCTCGTCGAGGGCGTGCGCGTCGTCGCGCAGCATCCCCTCCGAGCCGGGGATCGTCGGCAGGCCGTGCCCGCCGAGGAGTTCGCGGGTCCCGGCCTTGCTGGCGAAGCGCTCGAGGACCTCGGGCGGCGGCCCGACGAACACGAGGTCGTGGGCGCGGACGACCTCGGCGAACGTATCGTCCTCGGACAGGAACCCGTAGCCCGGGTGGATCGCCTCGCAGCCGGTCACGACGGCCGCCGAGATCACCGACGGGACGGAGAGGTACGAGCGCTTCGCCTCTGGCGGCCCGATGCAGATCGCCTCGTCGGCGAGCTGGACCGCGAGGCTGTCGCGGTCGGCCTCGCTGTAGGCGACGACCGCCTCGATCCCGAGGGTGCGGCAGGCGCGCAGGATCCGGAGCGCGATCTCGCCGCGGTTGGCGATGAGGATCTTCGAGAACATCAGGCGTCGCCGCCCGGATCGCCACCCGCGGCCGCGGCGGGCCCGCCCCCGCCGGCAGCGGTGAGCTCGATGCGGATGAGGTCCTGGCCGTACTCGACCGCGTTCCCGGCCTCAGCGAGGCTCGTGCCCACGATCCCGTCGGCGGGCGCCACGATCTCCTGCGGGATCCCGAGGACGTCGACGATCCCGAGCCGGTCGCCGGCCTTCACCGTGGTGCCCGGTCGGAGATCCGGTCGCGGCTGGAAGATGCCGACGGCGGGCGAGGTCGCGATCGTCCCGCCCGGGAGGCCGGCGTCACC
>JBFKVO010000026.1:0-8227 GCA_041639095.1 Candidatus Limnocylindrales bacterium
CCCGGGCGACGAGCGTCGCCCGGGCGACATCGAGAGCCCCGAGCTCGCGCTCCAGCTCCACGCGCTGCTCCGGGTCGCCGGCACGAGCGGCGATCGCGCGCCGCCGGGTCCGCTCGACGAGCCGGAAGACGTCGATACCTTCCTGCTCGGTGATGACCTGCCCGAGGATGGCGCCGAGCAGCTTGATCTCGCGCCGGAGCGGATCCCGCGCATGGCCGTCGCCGGCGAGCGGTGGCTCCGCACGGATGGCGGCGTCGACGCGGACGCTGGCGGGCGTCATCGCCGTCGTCCCTGCGAGATCGAGGCATCTCGTCCGCAGTGCCCCCGCGTTGCCGCTATCGTTCGGCCATGTCCGAGCAGGCCACGACGACGGGCAGCGCATCGCAACTCGAGCACCTGCGCTTCCTTCACCGTGTCGCACGCCTGGCGACCACGGCACGCACGTGGGACGAGTTGCTCGAGACGGTCGTCGACGAGACGCGCGATGCGCTCCACGCGGACGTCTCCTCGCTCTACCTGCTGGACCGGGATGGAGCGTACCTCACGCTGGCCGCGACGAACGGCCTCGACCGGTACCAGATCGGCCGGGCGCGCGTCCCGTTCGGCGAGGGCGTGACCGGCCGGGTCGCCGAGTCGCGCGAGCCGCTCGTCATCCCGGACGTCCCGAACGATCCCCGCTTCCTGTGGGTCCGCGGCATCGACCAGAAGCGGTTCATCGCGTCGATGCTGTCGGTGCCGCTCGCGTGGTCGGACGTGACCGTCGGGGTCCTCAACATCCAGACCGAGCAGCCACGGACGTTCACGCCCGAAGACGTCGCCCAGCTCGGCGCGATCGCCGACCTGCTCGCCGGGATCGTCGAGAAGGGCCGTCAGCAGCGGGAGGCGGAGTCGCTGGCCGCCGAGCTCCAGGCGATCGACCGGGCGCGCACGGACCTCATCGCGATGGTCACCCACGAGCTGCGCACGCCGCTCGCCGTGGTCCGGGCCTACGCCGACCTCCTCGCGAACGAACCGACGCTCGACGGACGCCAGTCGCGCGACCCGGAGCGCCGCCGCCGCCGGGCCGAGTGGTACGCGGCGGCGAACGCCCAGATCGAGCGACTCGACCGCCTCGTCGATTCCATCCTCCAGTCGGTCCGTGTCGTCCCCGACCAGCCGGCCGCGGTCGAGCCGACCGACGTCGCCGAGGTCGCCGCCGACGTCGTGAGCCAGCTCGCGCCGATCCTCGACCGGCACCGGACCGAGCTCGCGTCGTCGTCGCATCTGCACGCGATCGCCGATCCATCCCGGCTGCGCCAGGTCGTCGAGCACCTCGTTGAGAACGCCGTCAAGTACGCGCCGCCCGACACGGCGATCACCATCGACTGGGCGCTCGTCGAGGGCGTCGTGCGGCTCGGCGTGACCGACGAGGGTCCCGGGATCCCGGACGAATGGCGGGAGCGGATCTTCGAGCCGTACGCCCGCCGGGACACGAAGACGGCGCGCGGCTCGGGCATCGGGTTGTACGCTGCGAAACGGCTCGTCGAGTCCATGGGCGGCCGACTGTGGTGCGAGCCGGCCATCGGGCACTCGGGCGCGCGGTTCGTCGTCGCGATGCCGGCCGCCGTCGCGGTCTAGGGAGGTGCTCGTGAGCGCAGCGCAGCCGAGGGGGTCGCGGGGATGAGCGGTCGCGCGCTGCGGATCCTCGTCGTCGATGACGACCCGGCGATGGTCGGGGCGATCACCGCGCTCGTCGGCACCGAGGGGCACCAGGTGATCACCGCGTACGACGGCCTCACGGCCGTTCGGCGCTTCCGCGAGGAGGCGCCGGACATCGTCCTCCTCGATCTCGCGATGCCCGGGCCGGACGGGTTCACCGTCGCCGGCCAGATGCGGGCGATCGCGCCCACGCCCATCGTCGTCGTGTCGGGCGAAAGCGCGGAGGAGGCGAAGGTGAAGGCGCTCGGGATCGGGGCCGACGACTACATCGTCAAGCCGTTCGGGCGCGCGGAGCTCCTCGCGCGGATCGCGGCCGTGATGCGGCGGGTCGATCGGGCGGCGATCGGGGCGAGCGCCGGACCGCTCACGTTCGAGTCGCTGACACTCGAGCCGAGCCGCCACGAGGCTCATGTCGGCGCGACGCCGCTGACACTGACGCCGACCGAGTACCGCCTGCTCGAGGCGCTCGTCCGGGCGAACGGCGACCTCGTGCCGCACCTGCTCCTGGCGCGCGCCGGATGGCCCGCGGAGGCCGACCCGGACCTGCTCTGGCTGAAGCCGCATCTCGCGCGTCTCCGGGCGAAGGTGAGCGCCGCCGCAGGCCCGCGGGTCGCCGCGGTGCGGGGCGTCGGCTATCGGATCGAGCCGGCCGGCTGACGTCCGGCGGCGGTCCGCGCGCCGGCGCACGTCCCGACGGACGATGCGGCCACGTTCCCGCGACGCATCGGCGCCGCGGACGCTAGGCGACGGCCGCGAGCGGGTTCCCCGTCACGTCGTGCGCGAGCTCGGCGCAGTCCACGCGGCAACCGCGCGCGTCGCGCCCGCCGAGCGGTGCGAAGTGCAGCCACGCGCCGCCCGCCCCGTCCTCGTCGGCGGGCCGCAGGCGGCAGCCGCATCGGGCGCACGTGACCGGCGCGCCGCGCCCGGCGATCCCGAGCGGGTGGCGCCGCGCCGAGCCGTACTCCTCGAATGCCATCGCGATCCTCACGTCCTTCCGGGCCACGTCGTCCGTGCGGACACGCCGACCCGTGGACACGACGGTAGCCAGATCCGGCCTCGCCGTCGGCCCCGAGCCGGTCGCGGCGAGGTTGCGATGCGGTTGCGTTCGTCCGCTCGCAGGAGGAACGGTTGACGGCCCCGGCAGACTGCCCGTAGCATCCGGGCACAACCGAAGAGCGCTTATCAAGAGTGGCGGAGGGACCGGCCCGATGAAGCCACGACAACCTACCGGCGCAGAGCCGGCAAGGTGCCAATTCCGGGCAGGTCCTCCTGCGAGATAAGGGAACTCTTCCGAGGCCCTTCCGGCAGGAAGGGTCTTCCCGTTTCCGGTCCCGATCGTCGCCCCAGCGCCGCGTCCCGCGAGGCGCGGCAGGAGCAGGAGACCATCGTGACCACGGAAACGCGGAGCACACACTCCCCGGCCGGCACCGCGAGCGCGGCCGCCCCCGATGCGGTGCCCCGGGTGCGCCTCGCGTGTCGTCAGTGCGGGGCCGCCGTCGCGCTCGGACCGTCGTACGTCTGCCCGGCCTGCTTCGGGCCGCTCGAGGTCGCCTACGACCTCGACGGACTCCGCGCACGGATCGACCGGGCGACGATCGCCTGGCGCGCGCCGGGTGTCTGGCGCTACCGCGAACTGCTGCCGGTCGATCCGCCGAGCCGGGGGCTCACGGTCGGCTCGACCCCGCTCGTGGCCGGTGAGCGCCTCGGCACCGCGATCGGCATCGAGCGCCTCTGGCTCAAGGACGACACGCGCAACCCGAGCCTGTCGTTCAAGGATCGCCCGGTCGCGATGGCCGCCGCGGCCGTCGAGCGATTCGGGATGGGCACGCTCGCCTGCGCGTCCACCGGCAACCTCGCGGGCGCCACCGCGGCGGCCGCGGCAGCGTTGGGCATCCCGGCCTACGTCTTCATCCCTGCCGACCTCGAGCCGGCCAAGGTCGACCACGCCCTCGCGTACGGGGCGACCGTGGTCCCGATCGAGGGCACGTACGACGACGTGAACCGGATCTGCCTCGAAGTCGCCGACGAGACGGGCTGGGGGTTCGTGAACATCAACCTTCGCCCGTTCTACGCCGAGGGCAGCAAGACGCTCGCCTTCGAGATCGCCGAGGCGCTCGGCTGGCGGACGCCGGACGTCGTCGTCGCCCCGATCGCGTCCGGCGCGATGTTCACGAAGCTCGCGAAGGGCTTCGAAGAACTCGCCGCCGTCGGGCTGGTCGAGCGCCGGGACGTCCGCTTCGTCGGCGGCCAGGCGGCCGGCTGCGCGCCCGTGGCCACGGCCTGGTCCCGGGGCACCGACGGCATCGAGCCGGTGCGGACGCCGGACACGATCGTCCGCTCGCTCGCGATCGGCAACCCTGCCGACGGCGCGTACGCGGTCGAGCTCGCCACACGGACCGGCGGCTCCATCGAGGCGATCCCCGACGTGCTGACCGCGGCCACGATCCGCGAGATCGCGCGGCTCGAGGGGATCTACACGGAGACCGCCGGCGGCGTGACCGTCGCGGCGGCAGCGGTGGCGCGGACACGCGGCGTGATCCGCGACGGTGACGAGGTCGTCGCGCTCCTGACCGGGAACGGGCTCAAGACCCCCGACGCGCGCCAGCATGGGGTCGCCGACGCCCGGCGGCGGGTCGAGCCCGGCGAGCCCGGGCTCGCGCCGGCCCTGCCGGCCCGGCTCGCGGACGTCCTCGGCTGGCTGGGGGTGGACGCGTGAGCGCGGTGCGGATCCCGCCGGTGCTGCGGGCGGCCACCGGCGGCCAGAAGCAGGTCGCCGTCGCGGGCGCGACCGTCGGCGACGTGATCGATGCGCTCGTCGCCGCGTACCCAGGCCTCGAGCAGCAGCTCCGCGCGCCGGACGGGTCGCTGAACCGGTTCGTCAACGTCTTCCTGAACGACACGGATATCCGCCATCTCGACGCTCTCGCGACCCCGGTCGGTGAGCGCGACACGGTCGTCCTGCTGCCGGCGATGGCCGGCGGCTGAGCCTTTCGGTCTACGCGACGGCGCGGCGGGGATCGTTCAGAACGACATCGGCCGGCGGAGCGGCGACGCGCGGAGGCCGGCCCGGGAGCGCCTCGGGGACGGCTGTCACGACCGGCTCGACGAGCCAGAAGTCGGCCGGATCGAGCGGCCGGAGCGAGCGGGCCAGCGCTGAGCCCTCCCGTGCATGTGCGTCGAGGAGGCGCTCGAGCTCGGCGACCCGCTCGGCCCCGTCGGTCCGCTCGACCGCGAGGTCCGAGAGCCGAACCGCCGCGACGCTCGCGCGATCCAGCGTGTCAGCGGACCGCCCATCGCGATCGAACAGGTACGCGCGACCGCCCGTCATCCCGGCACCGAAGTTCGCACCGACCGACCCGAGCACGACGACGACGCCACCCGTCATGTACTCGCAGCCATGGGGGCCGAGGCCCTCGACGACCGCCTCGGCGCCGCTGTTGCGGACGGCGAACCGCATCGCCGCCCGGCCGACGACATGGAGCCGCCCCCCGGTGGCACCGTACAGGCAGGTGTTCCCGGCGAGGACCGCGCCGTGTGCGTCCGCGGCAAGGTCGGGCTCAGCCGCGACGACGACCGTCGCCCCGGACAGGCCCTTGCCGACGTAGTCGTTCGCCTGCCCCGCGAGCCGCAGCCGGAGGCCGTCCGTCGCGAAGGCGCCGAACGACTGGCCGGCGGAGCCGTGCAGCGACAGGGCGATCGGGCCGCCGATGTCGCCGCGCTCGAGCGCCCCCGACAGGGCGGCCCCGAACGACCGGTCGCCGGTCGTCACGGCGAGGCCCCCGACCGAGAAGCCGCCCTGGCCGTGGAACGCACGCACGAGCCTCGCCTCGAGCTCCGACGAGACCGGCCGGGAGACGCCGCGACCGGCACCTCCCGGGTCACGACGGCGCGCGGGCGGCGCGTCCCACGCAGGTCCGGTGAGCAGCGGCCGCAGGTCGTGCGTGACGGCACGGCGCGACGCCGCAAGCTTCTGGCGGCCCGCGCCGACGATCTCGCCGACCGAGCGCGCCCCGATCGCCGCGAGCTCGGCCCGCAGGTCCTCGGCCACCGCGAGGAAGAACCGCTCGGCCTGCTCCGGCGTACCGCGGAACTTTGCACGCAGGTCCTCGCGCTGGGTCGCGATGCCGGTCGGGCACGTGTCGAGATGGCACTGCCGCGCCATGTCGCAGCCGACCGCGACGAGCGCCGCGGTCCCGAACGCGAACTCCTCCGCCCCGAGGAGCGCGGCGACGAGCAGGTCGCGCCCCGTCTGGAGGCCTCCGTCGACCCGGAGCGCGACGCGGTCGCGGAGGTCGTTGCGCAGCAGGACCTGGTGCACCTCGGCCAGTCCGAACTCCCACGGCGCCCCGACCTGCTTGATCGAGCTCAGCGGCGACGCGCCGGTCCCGCCCGCGTGGCCGGACAGGTGGACGTAGTCGGCGCCCGCCTTCGCGACCCCGGCGGCGATCGTGCCGACCCCGCGAGAGGCCACGAGCTTCACGCCGATCCGCGCCACGGGGTTGATCGCGCGCAGGTCGGCGATCAGCTGGGCGAGGTCCTCGATCGAGTAGATGTCGTGGTGCGGCGGCGGGCTGATGAGCGACTGCCCCGGCTGGGCGCGGCGGAGCGCCGCGATGTACGCGGTCGCCTTGCGGCCGGGCAACTGGCCGCCCTCGCCCGGCTTCGAGCCCTGGGCCATCTTGATCTCGAGCTGATCGCCGCGGGCGAGGTAGGTCGCCGTCACTCCGAACCGCGCCGACGCGACCTGCTTGATCCGCGCGTCGCGCCGGCGGCCGTCCGGGCCGGGCTCGTACCAGGCCGGATCCTCGCCGCCCTCGCCGGTGTTCGCCGCCCCGCCCGCGCGCTGGATGCCCTCGGTGAGGGCCTGGTGGGCCTCGGGGCTCAGCGCGCCGACGCTCATCGCCGACACGACGAACCGCCGGGCGATCGCCCGAGCCGGTTCGACGTCATCCAGCGGCACCGGGGCGTGGCGGCGGATCCGGAGGTCGTCGCGGACGACGGCCGGGGCGCGCTCGAGGGCCGTACGGTAGCCCGCGAGCCCGACCGGGTCGGCGCCGTCGAAGCCGGCGAGGCCCTGGATCGCGGCCACGGCCTTCGGCGCGAACAGATGAACCTCGCCGTCCGCGCGGAAGCGCGCGAAGCCGGGGTCGGGCAGGCGTCGCTCCCGGCCAGGTGCCGGCTCGGGAAGGGCGAGCGCCGCCTCGCGCCGACGCAGTTGCCGGCGCGCGAGATCGGCGAACGTGACGCGACCGGGCCAGGCCGCCGCCTCCGGGAAGCACCGCGCGATCACGTCCGGGGCGAGCTCCACGACGTCGAACAGCGAGCCGCCGACGTACGACGCGACCGAGGAGATGCCCATCCGCGCAAGCGTCTTGCGCAGGCCCGCCTCGAAGGCGTCGAGGAGATGGTCGACGGCCGCGTCGACGGGCACGTCTTCGGCGCCGCGGCCACCCGCGAGCTCGGCCGCGAGCTCGATCGCGAGCCACGGGTGGACGGCGGTCGCTCCGCACGCGACGGCCATCGCGAGGGCGTGGACGTCGAGCACGTCCGACGCGACGGCGACGATGTCGGCGCGGCCGCGGAGACCGGCCGCCGTGAGGGCGGTGTGGACGGCACCCACTGCGAGCGGGGACGGGATCGGGAGCCGGTCGATCGCCGGCGGCGCCCCGGCGGACGTACCGGGTCCCATCGGGGCGGCGTCGCCCACGATCGCCCGGTCGCCGACGACGAGGACGCGCGCGCGCCCGCGGGCCGCACGGACAGCGTCGGCGGCGAGCCGGTCGAGCGCCCGCTCGAGCTCCTCGGGCCCTTCCTCCGCACGCCACGTCGCGTCGAGCGTGCGAACGCTGCCGGCGCCACGGTCGACCGCGTCGACGAGCCCGCCGAGGTCGGCGATCACCGGTCGCGCGAGCCGCGTCGTGCCCGGCCGCCGCGGCAGTCCCCCGAGGAGCGGCGGGCGGCGGCCGAGCTCCACCCGCAGGTCGAGGACGATCCGCTCGCGGTCGGGGTCGATCGGCGGGTTCGTGACCTGCGCGAACGCCTGCCGGAGGTGGTCGGCCACGCGTCGGTCCGCGCGGCCTCGACCGGGGGTCGGCGTGTCGTCGCCCATGCTCCAGAGCGGCTCGTGACCCTCGAGCGTCATCGTCCGGATGTCGAGCCGGATGCGCTCCGCGTCCGCCCCTGCCAGGAAGCGGACCTGGGCCGGCGTTTCCGGCGGACGGGTCGTCGGGGAGCGGTCCTCGTGGATCGGCCGCGGCGCGTCGTGGACCGGGAGCCGCGCGAGGACGGCCGTCTTCGCCTCCGCGTCCTCGAGGATCGTGCGCCGCTGCGGGTCGACGAGCAGCATCTGGCCGGGGCCGAGCCGTCCCCGCCGGACGGTGTCGCCGGGCGGAAGGGGGACCGCGCCGGCCTCGGACGCCGCCGCGACCAGGCGTTCACGCGTGATCGCGTAGGCGAGCGGCCGCAGCCCGTTCCTGTCGAGCAGAGCGCCGACGCGACGCCCGTCGCCGAAGACGATGGCCGCCGGGCC
>JBFKVO010000027.1:0-8213 GCA_041639095.1 Candidatus Limnocylindrales bacterium
CCCCGCGGCCCGGCGGCCGCGGACGGACGCGACCCGAACGTCGTGACCGACCTGCTCGTCCACGGCGGGACCGTCGTCACCGCCTCGGGCTCCTTCGCGGCCGACGTCGCCGTCGACGCCGGCCGCATCCGCGAGGTCGCACCCGCCCTGGGCGGGCTGGCGGCGAACGCTCGAGAGGTCGTCGATGCGTCGGGGCTCCTCGTGCTGCCGGGTGCCGTGGACGTGCACACGCACACGCGGGTCGCCACGGACGACGAGCCGGACCGCTTCTTCCAGGACTCGGTCGCGGCCGCGTTCGGTGGGACGACGACGTTCCTCGCGTTCAACAACCCCGGCACGGGATCGTCCGCCGGGGCAGAGCGTTCGCTCCTCGCCGGCCTCCGCGAGTGGCGCACGGCGACGGAGCGCGACAGCGCCGTCGACTACGCGGTCAGCCTCGCGATCTCCGGGCGGATGGACGACCCGGTCGGCGAGCTGCCCGCGGTCATCGACGAGGGCGTCCCGACCGCGAAGGCGTTCATGGTCTTCGACTTCCGGCTCGACGAGGCGCGGATCTACCAGGCGATGCGCGTCATGGGCGCCCGCGGCGCGCTGCTCGAGGTCCACTGCGAGGACCCCGTCCTCATCGACACCGCGGTCACCGCGGCGCTGCAGCGTGGTGACACGTCAGCGCGCTACCACGCTGCCACGCGCTCGACGACCGCCGAAGGGGTGGCGACCGCCCGCGCGATGGCCTTCGCCGCGCAGGCCGACGCCCCGGTCCATGTCGTCCACCTGTCGGCCGCCGACGCCCTGCGGCACGTCCGCGATGCCCGCGCCGCGGGGATCCGCGCGTCGGCCGAGACCTGTCCCCACTACCTCGCCCTCACCGAGGACCGCTATGACGACCCGGACGAGCAGACCGTCGCCCGCTACGTCATCTCGCCGCCCCTCCGTCCCGCGGCGGACCAGGACGCGCTCTGGGCCGGCCTCGCCGACGGCACCCTCGACCTCGTCGCCACCGACCACGTCCCGGACCGCGTCGCGGTCGAGAAGGCCGAGGCCGCACGTGGGGTCCCCTTCGACCGGATCTCGAACGGCGCGCCCGGGATCGAGACGCTGCTCGCGATCGTCTACGGGCTCGGGGTCGCGCGGGGGCGTCTGACGATCGAGCGGATGGTCGACCTGCTCGCGACGACCCCGGCCCGTCGCTTCGGCTTCGCCTCGAAGGGCGCGATCGAGCCGGGACGCGACGCGGATCTCGTCCTTTTCGATCCGTCCGCGCGGCGCACGATCCGGTCCGCCGACCTCCACCACTCGAGCGATTACACGCCGTACGAGGGCCTCGAGGTCGCCGGCGCTGTCCGCGACGTGTTCGTCCGCGGCCGGGCCGTCGTCCGCGGCGGGGCATTCGTGGGGGAGCGCGGGTTCGGGCGGTTCGTCGAGCGCGGCTCCGCCGGCGACTGAGGCGCGCGCGGCGATCGTTTCGCGGTCGTCGCGCGGCCGTGACACGCTAGCTGTCACAGGGCGGGGCGAGGATCGACGCATGGAAGCGCGACTGGTCTCCCTGCCGACCCCTCAGCCCGGTCCATCCGTCCGCGTGGACGGAGAGCGGATCCTCGTCGATCGCCTCGCCCTCCACGACCCGGCGCTCGCCGCATGGGTCGGCGAGCAGCCCGAGGTCGATCGCCCGTCGCTCGCGGAGCGCGCGCTGAAGATCGGGCTGACCGCGATCCAGGGGGTCGGGGTCTCGGTCGACGTCGACGTCGTTCGCCGCGAGTTCGACGCGCTGCTCGGACAGGCGAACGCGACGAACGAGAAGGCCGCGCAGGCCCTCGAGCAGGTGCTCCGGACGAACTTCGCCGACGGCGACGGGCGGCTCCCGCGGACCCTCGAGGCGTTCCTCGGCGACCGCGGGAAGCTCAAGGCCATGGTCGACGACCTGTTCGACCCGACGCGCCGGGACTCCGCGATCGGCCGGATCGGCGGGATGCTCGAGACGTATTTCGACGGCGACGCGTCGAAGCTCGCGCGGCTCCTCGATCCGACCCGGCTCGGGTCGCCCCTCCACCAATTCCGGGAGGAGGTCGCATCCGGGTTCAAGGCGATCGAGGTCCAGATCGCCGCGCTCCAGGCGGCCCAGTCCGCGCGCGCCGAGGAGCGGGCGAGGTCGGCGGCCAAGGGCGGCGACTTCGAGGACCTCCTCGAGGCGCTCCTCGGCGAGATCGCCCGCGGCTCCGGCGACACCCTCGACCGGACGAGCGATGAGGCGGGCGACACGATGCGCTCGAAGAAGGGCGACTTCGTGATCACGATCGATCCGGACGTGGCACGTGGCTCGGACCTGCGGATCGTCGTGGAAGCGAAGGACCGTGCGGTGTCCGGCCGGCAGATGCGCGACGAGCTGCACGAGGCGAAGACGAACCGCTCGGCGGCGATCGCGCTCGTCGTGTTCACGCCGCAGCACGCGCCGACGGGGATCGCGCCGTTCGACGTCCGCTCGGGCGACGTCTATGCGGTCCTCGATCCGGACGCCCCCGACCTTGCGGACCTGCTCGCCGCGGTCCGGCTCGCGCGCCTGCTGGCGATCCACTCGGCCCGCGAGGTCGAGGCGGAGATCGACGCCGCGTCTCTCGGGCAGGCACTCGCCCGGATCCGCGAGCAGCTCGACCTGGTCAAGGGGATGAAGGCCCAGCTGACGTCGATCGGGACGGCCGCGGGCGCGGTCGCCGGCACGCTCGACAAGCTGCGGGACGGCGTGATCGCGCAGGTCACGGCCGCAGAGCGCGAGCTCGCGGCTGCGGGCCGCGACCGGACCTGAGCGGGGGATCGCACGCGGCACTGGCCCAGATTCCGACCCCGGCCCCGGACCAACGGGAGGGTGCCCAGCGGACTCCCCACGGCCCAAGGTGGGACCCATGCGTCGCCGCCGGCCGTCCGCGCTGCTCGCCGGGTTCGTCGCCGCGCTCCTGGTCGCCACCGCGGCGCCGGTGTTCGGGGGCGGGCCGCCCGCGCCATCCGATCCGCCGCCCGGTACGCTCGACACGACCGACCGCTACATCGTCGTCGTGCGCCCGGGCGCCAGCGTCGCCGCCGTCCGCGACGGCCACGCACGGGGTCAGGGGATCGCCGCCGATCGGACGTTCCGGACGGTCGGCGCGTTCGCGGCCCGGCTGAGCGCCCCGCAGCGCGCGGCGATCGCCCGGGATCCGAACGTCGTCGCGATCGTCCCGGACGAGGTCATCGGGCTCGCCGCGCAGACGGTCCCGACGGGCATCCGGCGGATCGGTGCGCGTGCGGCAGCGCCGCTCGACACCGCCGGTGCGGACGGTGTCGACGCGGACATCGCGATCGTCGACACCGGCATCGACGCGACGCATCCCGATCTCAACGTCCAGGGCGGCATCGACTGCTCGACGGCCGATCCGACGGCGTGGCGCGACGTGCACGGCCACGGGACGCACGTCGCGGGGATCGCGGCGGCGCGCGACGACGACTTCGGGGTCGTCGGGGTGGCCCCGGGCGCGCGACTGTGGGCGGTGAAGATCCTCAACGATTCCGGCAACGGCCTCCTGTCCTGGTACGTGTGCGGGCTCGACTGGATCGCGGCGCAGCGCGACCCCGACGACCCCGACCGCCCACTCATGGAGGCGGTGAACATGAGCGTCGCGAAGCGCGGGTCCGACGACCGGAACTGCGGCTTCACGAACGCGGACGTCATCCACCAGGCGATCTGCCGTCTGGCGGCGAGCGGGGTCACGATCATCGCGGCGGCCGCGAACGAGTCCACCTCGGCGTCGAAGTACGTGCCGGCCGCGTACGACGAGGTGATCACCGTCTCGGCCCTGGCGGACACCGACGGCAAGCCGGGCGGGCTCGGCTCGCCGAGCGTCTGCGGCTCGTACAACCCCGACGACACGTTCGCCCGCTTCAGCAACTACGGCGCCGACATCGACATCATGGCCCCGGGCAAGTGCATCCGATCGACCCTGCCCAACGCCTCGACCGGCGTCATCTCGGGCACGTCGATGGCGGCTCCGCATGTGGCCGGGGCCATCGCGCTCTACAAGGCGTCCCGGCCGTGGGCGACGACCCAGGAGACGCTCGCCGCCCTGCTCGACCTCGGCTCGATGGACTGGCTGACGTCCACCGACCCGGACGGCAAGCCCGACACGCTCCTCGACGTCAGCGGGCTCGGACCGTACGGCGACTTCGCGATGGCGTTCGGACGCGCCACGTCGACGGGCGCGCCGGGCGGCAGCGTCTCGATCCCCGTCCAGGTCGTGCGCTCCGCGACGCATCTCGAGCGGGTCACGCTGCGGGCGTCCGGCCCGGATGGGTTCGAGCTCTCGTTCAACCAGGACAGCCTGTTCGGGCGGAATGGCGTGCTCGCGACGCTCTCGGTCGCGATCCCCGACGCGGCCGTCCACGGGACGTACACGGTCACGGTCACGGGGACCGAGCACGGCCGGAGTCGCGCGGCGACGACCGAGCTCGTCGTGGCCCCGGTCTCCACGTCGGGTGCCCGCTTCGTGCCCGTCGCGCCCGCACGCCTGCTCGACACGCGGATCGGGAACGGGCTCGCCGGACCGTTCGCGAGCGGCGTGGTGCGCGGCTTCCAGGTCTCCGGCCGCGGCGGCGTCCCGGCGGGCGCCGTCGCGGTCACGGGCAACCTCACGGTCACCGGCCACGCCTCGGGCGGCTACGTGTCGATCGGGCCCGTGATGTCGTCGTCACCCACCACCTCGGTGCTGAACGCCCCTGCGCGCGACGTCCGCGCCGCCGGCGTGACCGTCGCGTTGTCGACGTCCGGCAAGCTCCAGGCGGTCTGGAAGGGGGCGAGCTCATCGTCCGCGCACCTCGTGTTCGATGTCACCGGCTACTTCGTCGCCGGTGCGGATGGGACGACGTTCCGCGCCATCGCACCCGAGCGCCTGCTCGACTCCCGCGCCGGGAACGGCCTCCGCGGGACATTTCGTTCGCGGGTCGTCCGCAGCGTGTCGATCGCCGGGCGTGCCGACATCCCGGCCGACGCCGTGGCGATCACGGCGAACCTGACCGTCACCGGGCAGACGAGCGCCGGCTATGTCTCGATCGGGCCGTCGATGACCGCGGACCCGTCGACGAGCACGCTCAATGTCCCGCGTGGCGACGTCCGCGCGAACAGCGCGACGATCCAGCTCTCCGACACCGGCTCGCTCTCTCTCGTCTGGGTCGGCACGACGGGCTCGACCGCACATCTCGTCCTCGACGTCACCGGCTA
Organism: Candidatus Limnocylindrales bacterium; assembly: GCA_041639095.1. Lineage (GTDB taxonomy): Bacteria > Chloroflexota > Limnocylindria > Limnocylindrales > CSP1-4 > CAKKPP01. The sequence continues at coordinate 5,243 of JBFKVO010000027.1, forward strand.
CTTCACCGCCTCGCCGAGCGGCGCGACGTTCCACGCCGTGGCGCCGACCCGGATCGTGGACAGCCGGATCGCCAAGGGCCTGTCGACGTCGCTTCCGACGCGGACCGTGCGCAGCTTCGCGAGCGTCGGCCTGGGTCCGGTGCCCGCCGACGCGATCGCCGTGACCGGCACGCTCACGATCACGCGTCAGACGAGCAGCGGCTACCTGGCGCTCGGGCCGATCCTGTCGGCGTCGCCCGGCACGTCGAGCCTCAACGCGCCGGTGCGCGACGACCGGGCGAACGGGTTCGTCTCGCTCGTGGGCCCGGGCGGGCGACTCGCGATCGTCTGGGTGGGGGCACCCGGCTCGCGCACGCACGCCGTCGTCGACATCACCGGCTTCTACCGCTGATCGCGCGGGCCCATCGCCCGCAGGCCCGTTGTCAGCGGGTGGTATCGTCACGGTCCGACCCCGCCGGGAACGGGGCCGTCACACGAGGACCTGCCGTGGCGCGCGCGATGTGGAAGGGGGCCATCCAGTTCGGGCTCGTGACGATCCCGATCAAGCTGTACCTGGCGACGGAGTCCAGGGCCGGCGTGAGCTTCAACATGCTCCACGAGAAGGACCTCTCGCGGATCCAGATGAAGATCTACTGCCCCGAGGACGACGAGCTCATCAGTCGCTCGGACACGGTCAAGGGCTTCGAGTACGCGCCCGGCGAATACGTCGTCATCACCGACGAGGACCTCGAATCGCTCCCGCTCAAGACCGTCCGCTCGATCGAGATCGAGCAGTTCGTCGAACGCTCCGAGGCGGCCAAGCACACCCGCTTCGTGCGGCAGGCGTATTACATCGAGCCCGACAAGGTCGCCCGGAAGGCGTTCGCGTTGCTCAAGTCCGTGCTCCTCGAGAAGGAGCTGACCGCGATCTGCAAGGTCGTCATCAAGGACCGCGAGGCGCTCGCGGCGCTCGACCCGTTCGAGAACACGATGATCCTCTCGACGCTGTACTGGCCGGACGAGATCCGCTCGCTCGGCGAGCTCGACGTGCCCGACGAGGACGCCGAGGTGAAGAAGGGCGAGCGGTTGATGGCCGAGCAGCTGATCGCCGCGATGACCGGCGAGTTCGACCCGGCGTCCTACCGGGACGAGTACCGCGACGCGCTGATGGCGATCATCGAATCCAAGGTCGAGGGACGCGAGATCAGCGTCGAGGCGCCGGCCGAGGAGACGGGCAAGCTCGTCGATCTCATGGCCGCCCTCGAGGCGAGCGTCAACGCCGCGAAGGCGGCCCGCACGGCAAGCGGCGCGGAGCCCGTGTCGGTCGCGGACGCGAAGGCCAAGAAGGCGGCCGCCGCCGAGGCGCCGACGAAGGCCACCGCCAAGGCGCCGGCGAAGGGTCGCCGCGCGGCCGCGGCCGACGAGGACGAGGCCGAGACGAAGCCGGCACGCAAGCGCAAGTCGGCCTGATCGGAGCGCGCGGCACGACCCCAGCCCGAGCCCGGACGGGCCCGCGTCTCCCGCGGCGCGCCCACGGTCGCGCGTCGCGAAGCGCCGCGGCACACTGAGCCCGCCATGCCGCTCGAGGAATACCGCCGCAAACGCGACTTCGGGAAGACCCCCGAACCGGCCGGCCGGCCGGCCGCCCCGGACGATGCCGGTCCCGGTGGCCCCACGGCGGGCGGCCGCTTCGTCGTCCAGCGCCACCGGGCGACGCGACTCCACTACGACCTTCGGTTGGAAGTCGACGGCGTCCTCGTGTCGTGGGCCGTCCCGCGCGGCCCGACCCTCGATCCCGCGCAGCGCCGGATGGCGATCCACGTCGAGGACCATCCGCTCGAGTACTTCGACTTCGAAGGGGTGATCCCGGCGCGCCAGTACGGCGCCGGCGACATCATCGTCTGGGACTGGGGGACCTGGGAGCCGGATCCGGAGACGCCCGACCCCACCGAGGCGATCGCGAGCGGCGAGCTCAAGTTCCGCCTCGCCGGGGAGAAGCTCCGCGGCCGGTTCACGATCGTCCGGACGAGCGGCCGCGGGCGCGATGCGCGGCGCGCCGCGGACGACCCGGGACGCCGTCCGTTCGAGGACGACGAGGGCGAGCAGTGGCTGCTCATCCACAAGCGGGACGCGGACGCCGTCGGCGGCTGGGACGCGGAGGACCATCCGACGAGCGTCAGGACGGGGCGCACGAACGACGATGTCAAGGCGAACCGCGATGCCGTGTGGGTCTCCGAGGCACCCGCCGCCGTCGCCGCGATCGACCTGTCCGAGGCGCGCGAGGAGCCACTCCCGAGCCGCGTGGAGCCGATGCTGGCCACGCTCGCGACGAAGCCGTTCCGGGGCGACGACTGGCTGTTCGAGATCAAGTGGGACGGCTACCGGCTCGGCGCCGTCGTGGGCGGCGATGGCGATGCGACGGATGCCGAGGGTCGCGCCGGTGTCCGCCCGCGCCGTCGACGCGGCGTTCGGACGTGGACGCGCAACGGCGTCGACGGCGAGACGTACTTCCCGCGCCTTCTCGACCCGCCGACCTGGATCGCCGCCGAGACGGCGATCGTCGATGGCGAGGTCGTCGCCCTCGCTGCCGACGGCCGTCCGGACTTCAACTTGCTCCAGCAGCGGATCAGCGAGCGCTCAGCGGCCGACCTCGTCTTCGAGGCCTTCGACCTCGTCTACCTCGACGGCCGGAGCCTGCTGCGCGTCCCGCTCGAGGACCGCAAGCGGCTCCTGCGATCCGTCCTGCGCGACCATCCCCGGGTCCGCTACGCGACGCACATCGACGCGGATGGAGTGGCGTTCTACGAGGCGGCGGCGGCCCAGGGGATCGAGGGCATCATCGCGAAGCACCGCCGCTCGCGGTACGAGCCCGGGCGGCGCACGCAGGCCTGGCTGAAGCTGAAGATCCGCCCCGAGCAGGAGCTCGTGGTGGGCGGCTGGACGCCGGGGGAGGGGAACGCGAAGGAGCTCGGCGCCGTGGTCGTCGGGGTGA
>JBFKVO010000028.1:0-7800 GCA_041639095.1 Candidatus Limnocylindrales bacterium
CCAGATCCTGTTCCGGTACGTGACGGCCGCGGGCGGGCGGGCCGGCGACGATCCCGCCGCACTCGACCCGGCGAACCCGAACGGCAGCCTCCGGGCGATCGCGGGCGTCATGAACGCGACGGGCACCGTGGCCGGGCTCATGCCGCATCCCGAGCGCGCTACCGAGGCGGTGCTCGGATCGGCCGACGGGCTCGGGATCCTGCGCTCGTTCGCCGACGCGGCGGCGGCCCGGGCATCCGGGATCACGCGAGCGGACGCGGGGCTCGCGACGACCGCCGGGACCAGCCGATGACGATCGCGTCGCCGGCCGCAGCCTCTGCGACGGCGCTCCACCGCGCGCTCGGGCTCACCGACGACGAGCTCGACGCGATCCGCGAGCGGCTGGGCCGCGACCCGAACGAGCTCGAGCTCGCCATCTTCAGCGTGATGTGGAGCGAGCACTGCTCGTACAAGAGCTCGAAGCCGCTCCTGCGCACGCTGCCGTCCCGCGGGGCCGGCGTCGTCGCCGGGCCCGGCGAGAACGCCGGGGTGGTCTCGATCGGCGACGGCCTCGCGGTCGCGTTCAAGATCGAGTCGCACAACCACCCGAGCGCGGTCGAGCCGTACCAGGGCGCGGCGACCGGCGTCGGCGGGATCCTGCGCGACATCTTCACGATGGGCGCACGGCCGATCGCGGTGCTCGACGCGCTCCGCTTCGGCGACCCGGCCGACTCCCGGACGCGTCATCTCGTGGACGGCGTCGTGCGCGGCGTCGGCGGCTACGGGAACTGCGTCGGCGTCCCGACGGTCGGCGGCGAGCTCGTCTTCGACCCGTCGTACCAGGGCAACCCGCTCGTGAACGTGATGGCGATCGGACTGCTCGAGGAGCGCCTCCTCACGCGTGCGCAGGCACCGGGGCCGGGGAACCTCGTGATGCTGTTCGGCTCCACGACCGGGCGCGACGGGATCGGTGGGGCCTCGGTCCTCGCGTCGGCGACGTTCACCGACGACGACCCCTCGAAGCGGCCGTCCGTGCAGGTCGGCGACCCGTTCGCGGAGAAGCTCCTGATCGAGGCCTCGCTCGAGCTCATCGAGCGGGGACTCGTCGAAGGGCTCCAGGACCTCGGTGCCGGCGGGATCAGCTGCGCGACGTCCGAGACGGCCGACCGTGCCGGGACCGGGATGATCGTCGACCTCGACGCGGTGCCGCGGCGCGAGCCGGCGATGGCGCCCTACGAGGTCATGATCTCGGAGTCGCAGGAGCGGATGCTCGCGATCGTCCGCCCGGACCGCGAGGCGGCGGTGCGCGCCGTCTGCGATCGGTGGGGGCTGCCGTGCGCCGTGATCGGGCGCGTCACCGACGACGGTGACATCGCGATCGTGGAGGGCGGCCTCGACGCCGACGGACGGCCCGTGCCGGGCGCTCGCGAGCTCGCCCGGATCCCGGCCGCAGCGCTGACCTCGGACGCCATCGTCCACGCCCGCGTCGCCGCTCCGCCCGTCCACGCACGGAAAGCGCCTGCGCCCGGCGAGCCCGAGACCGCGTCCGGCGGGTTGCCCGAGCGGGGGATGGACCCCGGGGCCGTCCTCCTCGCGCTCCTCGGATCGGCGAACCTGTCGTCGCGTCGGGTCGTGTACGAGCAGTACGACGCGACCGTCCAGACGAACACGATGGCGGGTCCCGGCCGCGGGGCGGCCGTCGTCCGCGTCAAGGGCACCGCGAAGGCCCTCGTGGCCTCGACGGACGCGAACGCCGCGGTCGGCGCCCACGATCCCTGGCTCGGCGCCGCGCTCAGCGTGGCCGAGGCGACACGAAACGTCGCGATCACGGGTGCACGACCCCTCGGGGTGACGAACTGCCTCAACTTCGGCGACCCGACCCGACCGGAGGCGTTCTGGCAGCTCAGCGAGGCGGTCCGCGGCCTCGGCGATGCGTGCCGGGCGCTCGGGCTGCCGGTCACGGGCGGGAACGTCTCGCTCTACAACGAGTCGCCCGCCGGGGCGATCCTGCCGACGCCCGAGATCGGGGTCGTCGGCCTGCTCGACGACGCATCGGCCGTCGTGGAGCCCGCGTTCCGGGCCGCCGGAGACGTCGTCCTCCTCGCGGGCGAGGCCACGCCGGGGCTCGCCGGCAGCGAATACGCCAGGCTCGCCGGGACGGCGCCGGGCGACGGCCCGCCGGGGATCGACCTCGCGCGCGAGGCCGCGATCCAGGCGTTCGTGCGCGACGCCGCGGCGCGCAGGCTGCTCACGTCCGCACAGGACGTCGGCGGCGGCGGCCTCGCGGTGGCACTCGCGGAGAGCGTGATGTGGGGCGGTCACGGGGCCGTCCTCCGCGTCCCGGTCGCGAACTCACCGGCGGTCGACCTGTTCGGCGAGAGCCCCAGCCGCCTCGTGCTCGGCGTGCGGCCCGAGCACGTCGGGACGCTCACCCGTCTCGCCCAGGAGCACGGCATCCCCGTCGCGGAGCTCGGGTCCGTGGGCGGCGAGCGGCTCGTGGTCGAGCTCACCGGGGCCGGTGCGACCGGTGCCGCGGAGGGGCGCGGCACGCACGTGGCGGACGCGATCGACGTCGCCGCGGAGGACCTGGCCCACGCCTGGCGCCATGGGCTCGAGCGCGCCCTCGGCTGGACGGAGGTGGCCTGACGTGTGCGGCGTCTTCGGCGCGGCCGTCCCCCCGGGTTCCGAGGCGAGCGCCGCGGCCATCGCGGCGGTCGGTCTGTTCGCCCTCCAGCACCGTGGCCAGGAGTCCGCCGGCGTCGCCGTGTCCGACGGCGGCCAGCTCATGGTCTACAAGGACCTCGGGATGATCAGCTCGGTCCTCGACGAGCGCCGGCTGCCGAGCCTGCGCGGGGACCAGGCGATCGCCCACTGCCGCTATTCCACGACGGGCTCCACGGTGTGGGAGAACGCCCAGCCGACGTTCCGGCTCGGACCGCGACGCGCCCTGGCGGTCGGCCACAACGGCAACCTCGTGAACACCCGCGAGCTCCTGGGCCAGTTGACCGGCGGCCGTGCCCGCCTCCCCGCGACGACCGACACGGAGCTCCTCACCGCGCTCCTCGCCGACGAGCCCGCGACCGACGTCGTGGACGCGCTCCTCCGCGTCCTGCCCCGCGTGCGCGGCGCGTTCAGCCTCGTCGTCCTCGACGAGCGGCGGATCGTGGGCGTGCGCGATCCCCACGGCTTCCGGCCGCTCGTCCTCGGCCGGATCCCCGCCACCGCGGGCGGCCCGGACGACGCGGCGGGCCTGTGGGCCGGCGACCCCGCGGGGGACACGTGGCTGCTCTCGTCGGAGACGACGGCGCTCGACATCGTCGGCGCGGAGTTCGTTCGTGACGTGGAGCCGGGCGAGCTCGTGATCCTCGAGGGCGGGCAACCGCCCCGCTCCGTCCGCTACGCGCCGGCGACCCCGGCGCTGTGCGTGTTCGAGCTCATCTACTTCGCCCGGCCCGACTCGTACATGGAGGGCCGCAACCTGTACGAGGTGCGGCGCCGCATGGGGATGCAGCTCGCCGCCGAGCACCCCGCGCCGGCCGACCTCGTCATGCCCGTTCCGGACACGGGTGCGCCCGCCGCGGCCGGCTTCGCCGAGGCGTCGGGCATCCCGTACCGCGAAGGGCTCGTCCGCAACCGCTACACGGGACGGACGTTCATCCAGCCGTCCCAGACGCTCCGCCACCGGGGCGTCACGATGAAGCTCAACCCGCTCCGCGAGGTGGTCCGCGGGAGGCGCCTGACGGTCGTCGACGACTCGATCGTGCGCGGCACGACGACGAAGCAGATCGTCACGCTCCTTCGCCGCGCCGGTGCCGCCGAGGTCCACGTCCGGATCAGCGCGCCGCCGATCTACCACCCGTGCTTCTACGGCATCGACACGCAGGTCGAGACCGAGCTCATCGCGGCGACCCAGTCGACCGACGAGATCCGCGCGTTCATCGGGGCGGATTCGCTCGGCTACCTGTCGATCCCCGGCGTCCTCGCCGCGCTCGAGCTGCCGTACGAGCGGTTCTGCTTCGCCTGCTTCGACGGGCGCTACCCGGAGCCCGTGCCGTACGACGCAGCGAGCCGGAAGTTCCTCCTCGAGGAGCCGGTCGCGAGCCGTGGCTGAGGGTCCCGGCGCGAAGGGCCGCGCGGACCGCCCGGCGTACGCCGCGTCCGGGGTGGACGTCGGCGCCGGCGAACGGGCGGTCGAGCTGATGCGGGCCGCCGTGGCGTCCACGCGGCGCCCCGAGGTCGTGGGCGATCTCGGAGGGTTCGGCGGGGCCGTCGCCATCCCGGCCGGGTATCGCGAGCCCGTGATCGTCGCCTCGACCGATGGCGTCGGCACGAAGACCGCGATCGCCACGGGCGTCGGCCGCTTCGAGACGATCGGGATCGACCTGGTCGCGATGTGCGCCGACGACGTCGTGTGCACGGGCGCCGAGCCGCTCGCGTTCGTGGACTACGTCGCGGTCGGCCGGCTCGACCCGGAGGCCGTCGCCGCGCTCGTCGAGGGCGTGGCGGACGGCTGCCGGCAGGCCGGGTGCGCGCTCGTCGGCGGGGAGACGGCCGAGCACCCGGGGCTCATGGAGCCGGACGCGTTCGACCTCGCCGGCACGTGCATCGGGGTCGTCGAGCGCGACCGGCGCATCGACGGGTCGGCGGTCCGCGCCGGCGACGCGATCGTCGGGCTCGCGGCGTCGGGACTCCACGCGAACGGGTACAGCCTCGTCCGCGCGCTCATCGCGCGCTGGGACCTCGACCTCCGCGAGCCCTACCAGGAGCGGCTGCGCCGATCGCTCGGCGACGCGGCCGCCGATGCCGCCGTCGCGGCGGAGCCGGATCACGCGCTCGCCACGCTCGGGGACGTGCTCCTCACGCCGACCCGGATCTACGCCCCGGCGATCCTCGGGTTGCGGGCGGCTCTGGAGGAGGCCGGACACGACCTGCGCGGTGTCGCCCACATCACCGGCGGCGGGCTGCCGGGCAACGTCGCACGGATGCTGCCGCCGGACCTCGGGGCCCGTGTCGACCCGGCGCGCTGGCCGATGCCGTCGGTCATGCGCCTGTTCGGCGCGCTCGGCGGGCTCGACGACGCGGAGCTGCGCGCCACGTTCAACGGCGGCCTCGGGATGGTCGTGACCGTCGACCCGCGCGGGGCGGAGGCGACGCTCGCGGCCCTCGGCGCCGCGGGTGTGCCCGCCTGGCACGTCGGCGAGGTCGCCGCGGCCGCGGCGCTCGGCGGCGAACGCTACGTCGAGGGGTCGCTGGAGCGGGGCGCGTGACGGCGCCGGCGGGCGGCATCGCCGTCGGCGTGTCGGGCGGGGGCTCGAACCTGCGCGCGCTCGTCGCGGCGGCCGCCCGCGGGGAGCTCGGCGCGCCGATCGCGCTCGTCTTCGCCGACCGTGCCTGTCCGGCGCTCGACTGGGCGGCCGAGCAGGGGATCGAGACGGCGCTCGTGCCGGATGGCGACGACCCGACCCTCGCCGAGACGCTGACCGCCGTCGCCCCCGCTGCCGTGGTCCTCGCCGGCTACCTGCGGATCGTCGGCCCGCGGGTCCTCGCCGCGTTCGACGGCCGGATCCTCAACACGCACCCATCGCTGCTGCCTGCGTTCCCGGGCGCCCACGCGGTCCGCGACGCGCTCGCCCACGGCGTCGCCGTGACCGGCTGCACGGTGCACGTCGTCGATGCCACGCTCGACGGCGGTCCGATCGTCGCCCAGGAGGCGGTGCCGCTGCTGCCCGGCGACGACGAGGCGGCCCTCCACGCCCGGATCCGCGCCGTCGAGCATCGGCTCCTGCCGCGCGCCGTCGCGCTCCTGCTCGCCGGGGCGCTCCGCGTCGACGGCCGCCGCGTGACGCTCGACGCCGCCGCGGCCGACGCCGCGCTGCCGGTCCCGCGCCGCGCCCTGCTGTCGGTGAGCGACAAGACGGGCCTCGGCGAGTTCGGGGCGGGGCTCGTCACGCACGGCTTCGAGCTCGTCTCGACGGGCGGCACGGCCGGCGCCCTGCGCGACGCCGGGCTGCCCGTGACCGACGTCGCCGCGGTGACGGGCTTCCCCGAGATGCTCGACGGGCGCGTGAAGACGCTCCATCCCCGCGTCCACGGCGGGATCCTCGCCGACCGGCGTCAGGCGTCCCATCGCGAGGCGCTCATCGCTGCCGCCATCGCCCCGTTCGAGCTCGTCGTCGTCAACCTGTATCCGTTCGGGGCGGCCGCGGAACGGCCCGGGATCGCCCTCGACGCCCTCGTGGAGGAGATCGACATCGGCGGGCCGTCGATGGTCCGTGCGGCGGCGAAGAACCATGCGAGCGTCGCGATCGTGACGTCGCCCGGCCGCTATGGGCAGGTCCTCTCCGCGATCGCGGAGACGGGGAGCGTGCCCGGCGACCTGCGGGCGGCCCTGGCGGTCGAGGCGTTCCGCCACACGGCCGCCTACGACGCGCGGATCGCCGTGGAGCTGCCCTGCCACCTCCACGAGGCGGGCGTGGCGCTCCCCGACGAGCCGGGCCTGCCCGCATCGTCGGATCCGTTCCCGCCCACGCTCACGATCGGGCTCGAGAAGGTCGAGACGCTCCGCTACGGCGAGAACCCGCATCAGCCCGCCGCCCGCTACCGGCGCCCCGGCCGAGGCGGCATGGCGGGACCCTTCGCGACGGGGGAGCCGCCCCTCCAGGGCAAGGCCCTCAGCTACAACAACGTCCTCGACGCGTCGGCGGCAGCGGCACTCGCCCGCTCGCTCCGCGGTCCGGCGGCGGTCATCGTCAAGCACACGAACCCGTGCGGCGCCGCGCAGCGGCCGACGCTCATCGAGGCGTGGGACGCGGCGCTCGCGGGCGACCCGGTGTCGGCGTTCGGCGGCGTCGTCGCGCTGACGCGGGACGTCGACGAGGACGTCGCCCGGCGGCTCATCGCGATCTTCCTCGAGGTCGTCGTCGCCCCGTCATTCGACGAGGCGGCGCTCGCCGTCCTCGCGGCGAAGCCCAACCTGCGGCTCGTCGTCGATCCGGACGTCGGCCTCGACGCACCCGCGTCGTGGCCGGACCGGACCGGCGCGATCCGGACCGCCGGCGGAGCCGTCCTCGTGACCGCCCCCGACACCGTCGACGACGACCCCGCGACATGGGCCGTCGTCACGCGGCGCGCGCCGACGGACGCCGAGCGGGCCGATCTCGAGCTCGCCTGGCGCCTCGTGCGTGGCGTCGTCTCGAACGCGATCGTGCTCGTCCGGGACGGTGCGCTCATCGGCATGGGATCGGGCCAGACGAGCCGTGTCGACGCGGCCCGCCAGGCCGTCGCGAAGGCGCGCGCGATCGCCGGGGACGAGGCCGTCCGTGGGTCCGTCTGCGCATCGGATGCCTTCTTCCCGTTCCCCGACGCCGTCGAGGCCTGTGTCGAGGCAGGTGTCGCGGCCTTCGTCCATCCCGGCGGATCGGTCCGCGACGGCGCGGTGACCGCCGTCGCCGACGCGGCGGGGGCCGCGATGCTCGTCACGGGGACGCGCCACTTCCGTCACTGACGGCGCGTCTTCGTCCGGGTCGCCCCGCGCCCGTCGGCACCGATCGCCGCATCGCTCAGGCCCCGCGGCTCTGATCGCTCCTCCGTGAGCGCTGGTACGCGAAGGCGCTGGCGAGCAGCAGCGCGCCGAGCGCGATCAGGGACAGGACGCGGTACGTCACGTCGAGGAATGCCAGGTCGAAGACGAAGACCTTGACGATCGACACGACCAGGAGGACGAGGCCGGCCTCACGCAGCCCCCGGACGCGCCTCGCGAGGCCGACCGCGAACGATCCGGCCCCTACGACGATCCAGAGCACGCTGAGCGCGACCTGCGCC
>JBFKVO010000029.1:0-7728 GCA_041639095.1 Candidatus Limnocylindrales bacterium
CATGACGAGGAACACGTACGTGGGCCCGGTGCCGGACACGGCGGTCGCCATCGCGACGAACTTCTCGTCGTCGACCTCGAGCTGGGCACCGAGCGCGCCCAGCAGGGCCGCGGCCTGCGCGCGCTGGTCGGGCGTCGTCTCCGGCGTCGCGTACCAGACGGTCATCCCCTTGCCGAGGCGGGCCGGGGTGTTCGGCATGCTCCGGACGACCTGGTCGTGACCGAGGATCCCGGTGATCGCCTTCGTGGTCGCCCCCGCGAGCACGCTCAGGACGAGCTGCCCGCTCCGCAGGTGCGGCCCGATCTCGCGACCGACCCGGCCCAGCATCTGCGGCTTGATCGCGAGGAGGACGACGTCCGCATCCGTCACCGCCTCGACGTTGCCGGCCACGACACGGATCCCGTGCTGCTCCGCGAGCTGCTCCCGGCGCTCCGGCCGCGGATGGCTCGCCACGACCTGGTCAGGTTCGACGAGCTGGCCGCGGAGGAGCCCCGCGATCATGGCCTCGGCCATGACCCCGGAGCCGACGGTCGCGATCGTGCGCCGTTCGAGCGGGGACATGGCCGCGAGTATAGCCGCGGGCGGGGCGCCTCCCGGGCGGTCCGTGCCGCCAGGCGGGCGTGGTCAGGGGGTCGATGTCAGGCGGTCGCGTGGGCGAGCACGAAGTAACGACCCGTCGTCGCGACGTCCACCGTCCGGAACCCCGCCCGGAGGAGCGCCGCCCGGATCTCGTCGGACGTGTAGAGCACCTTCACGATCTCGAACTCGCGGCCGTCGTTCAGGCGTCGCCGGGCACGGTCGTCGCGGGGCGGCGGGTGGTCGACCGCGCCCGACTGCGGGTCCGGGAGCGAGTCGATGAGCGCGAAGGTCCCCCCGGGGCGGAGCCAGCGCCGTGCGATCCGCAGGAACGCATCGAGCTCGGCGCGGGGGACGTGGCTGACGAAGAAGCCGGTGAACAGGCCGTCGACGGCACGATCGGGGTCGGCCCACGCGTCGCGAACGTGGAGGTGGGCGCGCAGGCCGTGGGCGAGGAGACGCTCCCGGGCACGATCGAGGGGCGCCCCGGCAGCGTCGTAGCAGGACAGCTCGCCCTTCGACGCGAGCAGGGGCGACCACCAGCCAGTGCCCGCCGCAAGCTCGACGATCTCGCCCCGGAACGGCAGGCCGTCGAGCCAGCGGCCGGCGGCGTCGAGCTCGGCGTTCCAGGCGGCGTCGTGGATCGGTCCGCGTTCGTACCGGCCGCGGCGGAGGTAGGAATCGTCGTACTCGGGAGCCCGCGCCTCGTAGTACTCGACGAGCGCCTGCCGGTCCACCGAGCGGGGGGCGGTGGCGGTGGCGTCCGGGGCGGTCGTGGCGTCGGGGACCGGGGCGGCGTCGGCGGGTCCCGCCGCGCGCTCGCGAAGCGCGGCGCGGAGACGCGTCCGCAGGAAGCCGTTGTCGCCGGCCTTGCCCAGACACTCCGGACAGAGTTGCGCCCAGCCGGCGAGGTCGTCGGCATCGTGGGCGCGGTGCTGGCGCCCGCACCAGAGACAATCGAAGGTCGTGCGAAAGGGCATCGATCAGGTCCGTCCGCGATGGCTCGCGGGGAACGGCGCGGACGGTCCGCCCGGCCGGCGGCCGATGGCGCGGGTGCGGCGGTGGGTCAGGCGGGCGGTTTGAGCTCGTCGACCATCGCGCGGGCCGCGGCCCGGTCGGTGAACCATGTCGCGTCGATCTGGGTGTACTGCGCCCACTCCGTCGGCACGGACTCCTCGGGGAAGATCGCGTTCACCGGGCACTCCGGCTCGCACGCCCCGCAGTCGATGCACTCGTTCGGGTCGATGAAGAGCTTGCGGTCCGTCCCTTCCTCGTAGTGGATGCAATCGACCGGGCACACCGAAACGCACGAGACGTCCAGCAGATCGATGCACGGCTCCGCGATCACATACGTCATTCGAACGGACTCCTATCCCATCGGCCGCCGGTCCCGCCCGGCTCGGGCCGACAGCGTACCACCGGCGCCCGGCGCGCGACGCTGACGGGATCGTCAGGGCGTCGAGGACGGCGAGGGGGCGGCGGGCGAACCCGCCCCGGGCGCGGCGAGCGGCTGCCCGTCCGGCCCGATCCAGCGGATCCCCGCGACCATCCCGCGGGCGAAGTGGCCCGGGATGTGACAGCCGATGAGGAAGCCGTGCGGATCGTCGGGCGCGTCCGGCGGGACGGTCCAGCGGAGTGACGTCGTCTGCCCGGACTCGACGACGACGCGCAGGCCGGCGAGCTCGGGCGGGACCACGACGACCGGCGTCGGGCCGGGCGGCGCCCCGACCGTGGCCGCCTCCGCCTGCTCCCAGGCGGCCTGCGTTCGCGCGTTGCCGAACACGGCCTCGTGCACCACCAGGCCGCCGTTCACGACATTGAGCAGGATCGTCTCGCCGGCGACGAGATCGAGGGTCGTCGGGACGAACGCGTAGTCGCGCATGATGAGGTTCACCTCGCGCGGCGCCTCGGGTGTTCCCGGCCGGATCGGCGGGGTCGGGCCCGGCTCCTCGGCGCACGCGGCGACCGCCAGCGCCGCCACGACGAGCGCGGGCAGGAATCGGCGACGGATGCGTGCGGGATCCACGGCCACGAGTCTAGGGCGCGGCGCGTCAGGCGGCCCGTGGGACTGCCGCGCCTTGACAGCGGGCATGGCGAGGCCCAATGTGCGCCCATCCTCCGCACGGGCACGGGTGTCGCCGTGCCGTCGCGGACCGGCCCTGCACTCTTCGAGGAGACGGTTGACAGCGACGGCGACCTCCGACGCGTCAAGGGAAGCACGCGCCCGACCCGGGGGAGCGGCCGCCGACGCCCCGGCCGTCCGTCTCGAGCGCCTGGAGAAGCGCTTCGGCGAGGTCGTCGCCGTCGACGGGATCGACCTCGACGTCCTCGACGGCGAGTTCTTCTCGATGCTCGGACCGTCCGGGTCGGGCAAGACGACGACCCTCCGGATGATCGCCGGGTTCGAGCTCCCGACCGCCGGCCGGATCCTCCTCCACGGCGAGGACGTATCGCAGCGACCGCCGTTCGAGCGCGACGTCAACACCGTGTTCCAGGACTACGCGCTCTTTCCGCACATGACCGTCGGCCAGAACGTCGGCTATGGCCTGATGATCCGCAAGGTCCCGAAGCCGGAGCTGACCCGACGCGTCGGTGAGGCGCTCGAGATGGTCCGCCTGTCCGGGTACGAGGGGCGCAAGCCGAGCCAGCTCTCGGGCGGGCAGCGGCAGCGCGTGGCGCTCGCGCGCGCGCTCATCAACCGGCCGCGCCTGCTGCTCCTCGACGAACCGCTCGGCGCGCTCGACCTGAAGCTCCGCGAGGAGATGCAGATCGAGCTGAAGGCGATCCAGCAGGAGGTCGGGATCACGTTCATCTACGTGACCCACGATCAGGAGGAGGCGCTCACGATGAGCGACCGCCTCGCGGTCTTCAACCAGGGGCGGCTCGAGCAGATCGGCGCGCCGGCCGACGTCTATGAGCGTCCCGCCACCCGGTTCGTGGCCGGCTTCGTCGGCATCTCGAACCTCCTCACGGGCGACACGGCCCGGGCGATCGTCGGCGAGGCCGGAACGTTCACGGTCCGCCCCGAGAAGATCCACCTCGCCGATCCGGGGGCCCCGGTCGCCGACGACGAGATGGCGGCCGCGGGGCACATCCGCGAAGTGGTGTACGTCGGGCCCGACACGCGGTATATCGTGTCGCTCGACGCGGGCTCGGAGCTCGTCGTGACCCAACAGAACCTGGCGACGTCGTCCATGGACGCGCTCGCCGCCAGAGGCCGGGCTGTCCGCCTCGTGTGGAAGCGACAGCATGTGCTCCCGATCAAGGACGGGAGCGGGATGGAGGAGGACGACTGACGCGATGAGGACCCCTCGGCTCATGACGATCGCCGCGTCCCTGGCGCTCGTGGCCGCGGCCTGTACCACCGGCGGGGGCGGGACCCCCGCCCCGAGCCTGCCCACCAGCATCGGAGATGGAGAGGGCCAGCTCACCGTGCTGGCCTGGCCGGGCTACGTCGAGGACGGCACCACGAGCCCGGACGTCGACTGGGTGACCCCGTTCGAGCAGGAGACCGGCTGCCAGGTCACCGTCCAGGTCTTCGGCACCTCGGACGAGGCATTCACGCTGTTCCAGACCAACCCGGAGCAGTTCGACGTCCTGTCGGCCTCGGGTGACGCCAGCCTGCGCCTCGTCGCCGGCGGCTTCGTCCAGCCCGTCAACGTGGACATCATCCCGAGCTACGCCGAGATCTTCGAGGACCTGAAGAACAAGGACTACAACACGGTCGACGGCGTCCACTACGGCGTGCCCCACGGGCGCGGCGCGAACGTCCTCATGTGGCGGACCGACCTCGTCGATCCGGCCCCGATCAGCTGGGTCGAGATGTTCGACCCGAACTCGAAGTTCGCCGGGAAGTTCTCGGTCTACGACGCCCCGATCTACATCGCCGACGCGGCGGTCGTGCTCATGGCGACGAAGCCCGAGCTCGGCATCGAGAACCCGTACTCGCTCGACGAGACGCAGCTCGCGGCGGCAGTCGACCTGCTCAAGAAGCAGAAGCCGGCAGTCGGCGAGTACTGGTCGGACTACACGAAGCAGATCGACTCGTTCACGAACGGGAACACGACGATCGGCACGACCTGGCAGGTCATCGCCAACGTCCTCCAGGCCGGGGACACGCCGGTCGACGTCACCCTTCCGCCGGAAGGTGCGACCGGCTGGTCCGACACCTGGATGATCAACTCGAAGACGAAGAACATCAACTGCGCCTACATGTTCCTCGACCACATCACGTCGGCCGAGATCAACATCCAGATCGCCGAATACTTCGGCGAGGCGCCCGGCAACTCGAAGTCGTGCGCGCTCGCACAGAACCCCGACCACTGCGACATCTACCACGCCGCCGAGGTCGACTACTGGACCAACGTCTGGTACTGGACGACACCGGTCGAGGACTGCCTCGACGGCCGGACCGACGTGAAGTGCACGGACTTCGCCGACTGGGTGAAGGCCTGGCAGGAGGTCCGCGCCGGCTGACCCGGTCCCACCCCACCCCGAGCATCCCGGCCGGGGCCCGCTTCCGGGCCCCGGCCGGTCCTTCCCCAGCACTGGGTCGATGACGACGATCACGAGCGACATCCCGCCCCCGCCGACCGGCCCCGGACGGCGGCTCGCCGGCTGGCTCCATCCGCGGCCGGGCATCCGCCTCGGCGGGCTCCTCGCGGGCCCCGTCGGCTGGCTCGTCGTCGTGTACCTGGGATCGCTCGCGATCATGCTCCTGAACGCGTTCTGGACGCGCGACGCGTTCAGCGGTCAGACGATCTACGTCCCGACGCTCCGCAACTTCGCGGAGATCCTCGGCGGTCCGTATCCGTCGATCACGCTCAGGACGCTCGTGATGGCGAGCGCCGTGACGATCACCTGCGGGCTGCTCGCCCTCCCCATCGGCTACTTCATGGCCCGGGTCGCGTCGCCCCGCCTGCGCAACGCGCTCGTCGTCGCCGTCATCGTGCCGCTCTGGGCGTCGTACCTCATCAAGGTCTACTCGTGGCGGCTGATCCTCGCCCAGGAGGGGATCGTCAACTGGGCGCTCGCCCCGCTCGGCCTCCAGGGGCCCGGCTTCGGGGACATCGCCGTCTGGCTCGTCTTCACCTACATCTGGCTGCCGTACATGATCCTGCCGGTCTACGCCGGCTTCGACCGGATCCCCGATTCGCTCCTCGAGGCCTCGGCCGATCTCGGCGGGAAGTCGTGGACGACGTTCCGACGGGTCGTGCTGCCGCTCGTCTTCCCGGCGATGGTGGCGGGCTCGATCTTCACGTTCTCGCTGACGCTCGGCGACTACATCGCGCCGGCGACCGTGTCGACGACGATCTTCATCGGCAACGCGATCTTCGGGAACTTCGGAGCCGGCAACTTCCCGCTCGCCGCGGCCCTGTCGCTCGTGCCGCTCGTCATCGTCCTCGCCTACCTGCTGATCGCGCGCCGGCTCGGCGCGTTCACCGCGCTGTGATGCGCAGGCACCGCCGATGACGACCAGTCGCCCGACCCGCGCGGCCCTGACGATCGCGGCGATCCTCATCCTCGGCTTCATCTACCTTCCGATCGCGCTGATCTTCGTGTACGCGTTCAACGCCGGGCGGACGCCGTCGTGGCCGCCCGTCGGGTTTACGCTCCACTGGTTCGGCGAGGCGATCGCGAACACCGGCCTCCAGCAGGCGTTCCTGACCTCGCTTGCCGTCGCGCTCGGGGCGACGATGATCGCGCTCGTCCTCGGCACGCTCGCGTCGATCGCGGTCGCGCGCTACCGGTTCTTCGGCCGCGACGCGATCTCGCTGTTCGTCATCTTCCCGATCGCCCTGCCCGGCATCGTCACCGGGATGGCGCTGAGCACGACGTTCTCGCAGGTCGGCATCCCGCTCGGCTTCCTGACGATCGTCGTCGGGCATGCGACCTTCTGCATCGTCCTCGTCTACAACAACGCCATCGCCCGCCTGCGGCGGACCGGCGGCTCGTTCGAGGAGGCGTCGGCCGATCTCGGCGCGGATTCGTGGACGACGTTCCGCTACGTGACCCTGCCGAACATGCGCTCGGCGCTCCTCGCCGGGGCGCTCCTCGCCTTCGCGCTGTCGTTCGACGAGGTCATCGTCACGATCTTCACCGCGGGCGGCGTGAAGACGCTGCCGATCTGGATCTTCCAGAGCTTCCGGCTCGCGAACCAGGTGCCCGTCGTGAACGTGGCGGGGCTGTTCGCGATCCTGCTCTCGGTGATCCCGGTCTACGTCGCGACGCGCCTCACATCCACGAGCGAGATCGCCGGCGGCCGCGTCTGAGCGGCATCGACCGGCGCCACGCGCCGGCCTCGTCGGTGCGGCCCGCCGTGACCATGGGTGCGATGGATGCGATCGTCGCCCACGAAGCGCGTTCCGGGCGTAGCATCGTGCGATGACGACCCCGACCTTCGACGCCGAGGCCGTGCGAGCCAGCCTCCTCGCCGAGCGCGCGCGGCTGCGCGGCGAGGTCGAGGAGACGATCGCGTCGCCGGACCCGATGACGTACGGATCGCAGGCGGCCGCCGCGAGCCAGGTGTTCGCCCAGCAGCGCGACCTCGCCCTTCGCGACCGCGCGACGCAGCAGCTCAAGCTCGTGGACGCCGCCCTCGAGCGCCTCGACGACGGCACCTTCGGCGCCTGCGAGTCGTGTGGTCGACCGATCGCGCCCGAGCGTCTCGAGGCCCTGCCCTGGGCCGCGCAGTGCATCGACTGCGCGCGCTCCGGGAGCCGGAAGGGGTCGTGACCGAGGCTGGCGGCCCGACGCCCGGCACCGCCGCGGAGACCGGCCCGGCCGTGCGACCGGGAAGGGAGGCGTCGTCCCCCGCCGACCTGGTCGCCATCGACGATGTCCGCGCGGCCGCGCGGCGCATCGCGGGAGCGGTGAGCCGGACCCCGCTCGTGTGGTTCGGGACGGTCCCGGCGGGCGCCGGGCCGAACGACCCGGGGCACGCGGCGTATCTCAAGGCCGAATCGCTCCAGGCGATCGGCGCGTTCAAGATCCGCGGCGCCACGAACGCGATCGCGTCGCTCCCACCGGAGGTCCGCGTGCGCGGCGTCGTGACCCACTCGTCGGGCAATCACGCGCAGGGTGTCGCGCGAGCCGCGCTGCGTTTCGGGATCCCGGCGCTGATCGTCATGCCTGCCGACGCGCCCGCCGTGA
>JBFKVO010000030.1:0-7669 GCA_041639095.1 Candidatus Limnocylindrales bacterium
CGCTCCGCGAGGATCGTCGTCGACGGCCGGTTGCCCGGGAAGACCCGATGTGGGATCAGCCACTCGGGCGTGCCCTCGGCGCGGACCTCGTCGGCGGTCTTCCCGAACGCGAGCGCCTCGGACTGGGCGAACACGTTCGCCATCAGCAGGTCGTGGTGGTCCGCGATCGGGTTGAGGGACCGCGTGAACCCGATGAAGTCGACCGGGATGAGCCGCGTCCCCTGGTGGATGAGCTGGTAGAAGCTGTGCTGGCCGTTCGTGCCGGGCTCGCCCCAGAACACCGGGCCCGTGTCGTAGTCGACCGGCGCGCCCGCGAGGGTCACCCGCTTCCCGTTCGACTCCATCGTCAGCTGCTGGAGATACGCCGGGAACCGCTTGAGGTACTGGTCGTAGGGGAGGACGGCGACGGTCTCGGCCCCGAAGAAGTCCGTGTACCAGACGGTGAGGAGGCCCATGAGCGCCGGGAGGTTCCGCTCGAACGGCGCGGAACGGAAGTGCTCGTCCATCTCGTGGAAGCCGGCGAGCATCTCGCGGAACCGGTCGGGTCCGATCGCGATCATCGTCGACAGGCCGATCGCGCTGCCCATCGAGTAGCGGCCGCCGACCCAGTCCCAGAACCCGAACATGTTCGCCGTGTCGATCCCGAACGCGGCCACCTCCGCCGCGTTCGTCGAGACGGCCACGAAGTGGCGCGCCACGGCGGCCTCGTCGCCGAGGGCGTCGACGAGCCAGGCACGGGCCGTCCGCGCGTTGCGCAGGGTCTCGAGCGTCGTGAACGTCTTGCTGGCGACGATGAACAGGGTCTCGGCCGGGTCGAGCCCCTGGACCGCCTCGGCGAAGTCGGTCCCGTCCACGTTCGACACGAACCGGAACGCGAGCTGCCGCTCGCTGTAGTGGCGGAGCGCCTCGTAGGCCATCACCGGCCCGAGATCCGAGCCGCCGATCCCGATGTTCACGACCGTCCGGATCCGCTTGCCCGTGTGCCCGGTCCACGTGCCGGTGCGGACCCGCTCGGCGAAGCCGGCCATCCGGTCGAGGACCTCGTGGACGGCCGTGACGACGTTCTCGCCGTCCACCTCGATGACCGCGTCGCGGGGGGCGCGGAGGGCGGTGTGCAGCACGGCGCGGTCCTCGGTCCGGTTGATCCGCTCGCCGCGGAACATCGCGTCGATCGCGGAGCGCAGGCCGCACGCCTCCGCGAGCGCGACGAGCAGCCGGATCGTCTCGTCGGTCGCCCGATGCTTCGCGTAGTCGGCGTAGAGCCCGGCGGCCTCGATCCACATCCGCTCGCCGCGCTCCGGGTCCGCCGCGAACAGCTCGCGGACGTGGACGTCGCGGATCTCGGCGTGGTGGCGCTCGAGGGCCTGCCAGGCGGGCCGCTCGCGCAACGGGGTCGGGAGCTGGGTCCGGCTCACGGTCATGAGGGTAGGGGATGCGCGGCGGCACTGCGTCGCACGGGTCCCATCAGGCGAAAAGGTTCGTACCAATCGGACCAATCGGGTGCTATCCTCCGCCGATGGGCGATCCGCTCCACGCGACGATCGGGGCCCGGGTGGAGGAGTCCATCCGGACCGGCGCCTGGCCGGCGGGGTCCCGGCTGCCCACGGAGCGCGAGCTCGGTCGGCGCTTCGGCGTCAGTCGCGCGACCGTCCGCCACGCCCTCGCCGACCTCGCCCGTCGTGGCCTCGTGCGCCGCCGCCAGGGGAGCGGCACCTTCGTCGCCGAGCCACCGGTCGTGGCCGACATCACCGCGTCCTTCTCGATCAGCAGCGCGCTCCGCGCCCGCGGCCTGCGGCTCGCGACGCGCCTCCTCGCGTCCGAAGTGGCCGACGCCGAGCGGTCCGTCGCCGCCGATCTGGGCGTGTTGCCGGGCGACCGCGTCGTCCGCATCGAGCGGCTCCGCACGGTCGAGTCCGAGCCGCTCATCCTCGAGGTGGCGCACCTCCCCGCCGCTCTCTTCCCCGGGCTCGAGGGCGAGGACGCGACCGAGCGCTCGCTCTACGAGGTCCTCGCGTCGCGCTACGGACGGGTCGTGGCGAGCGCGACCGAGTCGATCGAGCCGGTCATCCTCACCGCCCGCGAATCGGCGCTCCTCGGGGTCGCCGCGAACGCACCCGCGCTCCTCATGCGCCGGGTGACGCTCGACCGCGACGGCGTCCGCGTCGAGTCGTCGCAGGCGCTCCTGCGCGGCGACCGCGCCCGCTTCCTGCTCGAGCTGAAGGTCGCCGATCTCGCCGCCGTCGAGGTCCACTCCGAGCTCGTGGTCGAGGCGGTGCGCCGATGACGAGGCTCGCCGGGCGCGTCATCCTCGTCACCGGGTCGACCGGGATGGGCGCGGCAGCCGCCCATCGGTGCGCCGCCGAGGGGGCGTCGGTGTTCGTCGTGTCCCGGACACCCGATCACGCCCGCGGGCTCGCCGACGCGATCGGGGCGGCCGGTGGGACGGCCGATCACGCCGTGGCCGATCTCGCCCATGAGGACGAGGTCGAGCGCGCGGTGGGAACCGCGGTCGATCGCTTCGGGCGGATCGACGGGCTCTTCTCGGTCGCCGGCGGCAGCGGTCGACGGTTCGGGGACGGGCCGCTCCACGAGCTCACGATCGAGGGCTGGGACCGCACGATCGAGCTGAACCTGCGCACGCAGGCCCTCGTCCTGCGCGCCGTACTGGGGCGGATGCTCGTCCAGGACCCCGACCCACGCGGGCGGCGGGGGTCCGTCGTGATGGTGAGCAGCGCGCTCGCGACCGATCCGGTCCCGGACCTGTTCGCGACCCACGCCTACGCCGCCGCGAAGGGCGCGATCAACGCGATCACGACCACGACGGCCGCGTTCTATGCCCCGCACGGGATCACCGTCAACGCGCTCGCACCGTCGCTCGTCACGACGCCCATGTCGCGGCGCGCGGCCGAGGACCCGGTCACCGCCACGTTCGCAAGGCGCAAGATGCCGCTCGCGCCGGGCTTCGTCGACCCGGACGAGGTCGCCGCCGCGGCCGCCTTCCTCCTGTCCGACGAGGCGCGCTCGATCACGGGCCAGGTCATCGGGATCGACGGCGGCTGGTCGGTGACGAACGCCGTCGCGGAGCCGCCGAGATGAGCGCGTCCGCGTGGCCGCTCCTCGCCGACGTGGACGTGTGCGTCGTCGGCGCGGGCTCCGCGGGGTCCACCGCGGCGATCGCCGCGGCCCGTGGCGGCGCGCGCACCCTCCTCCTCGACCGCCTCCCGTTCCTCGGCGGGACGAGCACCGCCGTCCTCGACACGTTCTACGGCTTCTACACGCCGGGCAGCCATGCCCGCAAGGTCGTCGGCGGGATCGGCGACGAGGTGGTGGCCGAGCTCCGCACGCTCGGCCACGTCGTCGAGCGCCCGAACACATATGGCGCCGGCACCGGGATCACCTACCTCGCCGAGCATCTCAAGGTCGCATGGGAGCGGCTCGTCGAGCGGGCCGGGGCGGATGTGCTCCTCCACGCGATGGTCGTCGACGCGATCGTCCGCGATCGCCGGATCGAGGAGCTCGTCGTCGCGACACGCGCGGGCCTGCAGCGCGTCCGGGCCCGTGTCATCGTGGACGCGAGCGGCGACGCCGACGTGTGCCATCACGCCGGGTTCGGCTACGAGACGGCCGGCGAGACGGACCCGGCGCAGACGCTGACGACGACGTTCCGGATGGCGAACGTGGACGTCGCCCGCCGACGGACGCTCGCGAAGGACGCGCTCCACGCGCTCATGGCCGAGGCCGCGGCCTCCGGCGAGTACGACCTCCCGCGTCGCGAGGGGAGCGACCACATCACGCCGGTCGACGGGATGACGGCGACCATCATGACGCGCCTCGAGTCGACGGAGCGCCTGCCCGACGGATCGCTGCGGACCGCCACCGACCCGACGTTCCTCACCCGCGCCGAGATCGCCGGCCGCCGCCAGGCGCTCGAGTACGTGCGCTTCCTCGTCGAGCGGGTGCCCGGCTACGAGCGCGCGTCGCTCGTCGCCCTCGGCACCCAGATCGGCGTCCGCGAGACCCGCCGCGTGTACGGCGATGCGCGCCTCACCCGCGACGACGTCCTGTCGGCTCGCCAGTTCGACGACCAGGTCGGCCTGTGCGGCGCCCCGATCGAGGACCACCACGGCGGGGCGGACACGCGCTGGCAGTACCTGCCCGACGGGGCCGCGGTCGGGATCCCGTACGGCACGCTCGTCGTCCGCGACGCCGACGACGTCCTCGTCGCCGGGCGCTGCTTCTCGGCGACCCACGACGCGCACGCCTCGGTCCGTTCGATGGCCCAGTGCATGGCGATGGGCCAGGCGGCGGGCACGGCCGCCGCGCTCGCGCTGACCGCCCGCGTGATCCCGCGCGAGCTGCCGTTCGCGCGCCTCGCCGAGCGGCTCCGGCGGGACGGCGCGATCCTCTCGATGGACGCCGCCCGGCCCGCGGCGGCGCCGGCATGACGGGTCCCGCCGTCGCGGCGCCGTTCGCCCGGACCGTCCTCGGCGACGTCCCGGTAGCCGACCTTGGCATCACGTACGCCCACGAGCACCTCGTCATCGACCGCCCGAGCAGGCCCGTGGAGCTGGTCCCGGATTTCTTCCTCGGGGATGTGGAGGCGATGGCCGCCGAACTCGCGGACGCGGCCGAGTTCGGCCTGCGGACGGCCGTGGACGCGATGCCCATCGACGCCGGGCGGAACGTCCTGAAGCTGGCCGAGCTGAGCCGCCGGTCCGGGGTCACGATCGTCGCCCCGACGGGGTTCCACCATGCCCGCTACTACGGTCCGTCGCACTGGAGCGAGCGCTCGAGCGAGGACGAGCTCGCCGACCTGTTCGAGGCCGACATCACCCTGGGCATCGACGAGCGCGACTACTCGGGGCCGATCGTCCGGCGCACTCAGCACCGGGCGGGGGTCGTCAAGGTCGCCGGCAGCGACGGTGGACCGTCCCCGCGCGACCGGCGGATCTTCGCCGCCGCGGCCGAGGCCCACCACCGGACCGGCGCGCCGATCCTCACCCACGCCGAGCACGGGACCGGCGCTCTCGAACAGGTGCGCCTGCTCACCGACCTCGGCGTCGACCCGGGGCGCGTCGCGATCAGCCACGTCGACAAGGTCGTCGACCGCACCTACCACCGCGAGCTGCTCTCGACCGGGGCGTTCGGCGAATACGACCAGGCATTCCGCTGGGGGGCTGCGGACAATGGGACGATGACGCTGCTCGCCTGGATGATCGAGGACGGCCTCGGCGATCGCGTCCTGCTCGGGATGGACGCTGCCCGCCGGCGCTACTACCGCGCGTATGGCGGCGAGCCGGGGCTCCGCTATCTGCTGGGGCCGTTCACCACAGCGCTCGACGCGCACGGGATCGACGCCGATGCCCGCCGGACGCTCTTCGTCGCCAACCCCGCGCGTTTCCTCGCGTTCGGGACGGGGGCTGCGTCGTGACGCCCCGTATCGCCCCCCGCGCGCCGTTGTCCGAGGCGATCACGGGGCCCGGTGTCGTCGCCGTGGGACGTGGCCTGCCCGCCGCGCGCCTCGACGCGCTCGCCGGGGCGCTGCTCCGGGGCGGGATCCGCGCATTCGAAATCACGCTCACGACCGCCGACGCGATCCCGGCGATCACCCGCCTCGTCGCGGCGTTCGGGGAGCGCGGCCTCGTCGTCGGCGCCGGCACGGTCCGCGACGTGGACGGTGCAGGCGCGGCCGTGGCGGCCGGCGCGGCGTTCCTCGTCTCGCCCCACTTCGAACCGGAGGTCGTTCGCTGGGCCGCCGAACGTGACATCCCGGTCGTCCCCGGGGCGATGACACCGACCGAGATCCACGCCGCCTGGGCCGCCGGCGCGAGCGCGGTCAAGCTGTTCCCGGCATCGGCGGTCGGGCCGGCGTTCGTCCGGGAGCTGCGCGGCCCGTTCCCGGAGATCCCGCTCCTGCCGACGGGCGGCCTCACGACGGCATCGCTCGGGGCGTTCGTCGCGGCCGGCGCCGTGGCGGTCGGGCTGGGTGGCGGGCTCATCGGTGACGGCGAGCCGGACGGGGTTGCAGCTCGTGCGGCCGAGGCGGTCGCGGCCGTCGCGGCGGCACGCGAGCAGGACGGAGCGCGAGGGGCGGCCGCCGCCAGGCGGAGTTGACGCGACGTGGACACGAGTCCGGATAACAGAAGGATGCCGGTACCGCCGGCCGAACGGAGGAGGAACGCGATGCAGGGCCACGCGATCACGATGCTCGGGACCGGGCTCATCGGCGACTTCTACACGATGACGCTCCACGGCCAGCGCGGACGCGACCGCGTCCGGACCGTGTTCTCGCGGACGGAGGCCCGCGGCGCGGCGTTCAGTGCGCGGCACGGGATCCCCGAGCACACGACCGACCTGCGGGCCGCGATCGAGCACCCCGACACCGACACCGTCGTCGTCGGCCTCCCGAACTACCTCCACGAGGAGGCCGTGGGGCTCGCGGCGAAGGCCGGCAAGGCCGTGCTCTGCACGAAGCCGCTCGGTCGGAACGCGGACGAGGCCCGCCGGATGCTCGAGGCCGTCGAGTCGGCCGGCGTCTTCGCCGGCTACCTCGAGGACCTGTGCTACACGCCGAAGACCCTCAAGGCGATCCGCTCGGTCCAGGGCGGCGCGATCGGCGACGTGACCTGGGTCCGTTCGCGGGAGACGCACCCGGGTCCCCACTCGGCGTGGTTCTGGGACGGGCGCCTGACCGGTGGCGGCGCGATCGTCGACCTCGGCTGCCACTGCATCGAGATCATCCGCAACTTCGTCGGCAAGGGGAACCGACCGGTCGACGTGATGGCCTGGGTGGACACGCTCGTCCACCCGATCGACGACGAGGACAACGCGATCGCCCTCATCCGCTTCGAGTCGGGGGCCATCGGGCAGTTCGAGGTGTCGTGGACCTTCCGCGGCGGGATGGACCTGCGCGACGAGGTCGCCGGCACCCACGGGACGATCTGGCTGAACCACTTCCTGCGGACCGGGTTCGAGATGTTCACGGCCGGCGGCAGCGGCGGCTACGTCGCGGAGAAGGCCGAGACCGAGGCGGGCTGGCTGTTCCCGGTCGGCGACGAGGTGGTCGAGCTCGGCTACGTCGACATGTTCACGGACATGTTCGACGCGATGGAGGCCGGTCGCGAGCCGCAGGAGACGTTCTACGACGGCTACATCGTGAACGCGATCATGGATGCGGCCTACCGCTCCGGGAAGAGCCGGGCCTGGGAGCCGGTCGACATCGAGTGGCGGCACGGGACGACGCCACGCATCGGGACCGCGCCCGAGATGTTCGACGGCCAGGTCGTCATCAAGCGAGAGACGCTGCCCGACGGGCGCCAGAAGCTCATCCTCAAGGACCCGTCGACGGGCGACTTCGCGGACCGCGTGGTGGCCGGCGGATGACGGTTCGCGTCGAGGTCCACCGCCCGGATGCCTGGGCGGACGCCGTCGCCGACGAGCTCGCCGGCCGCATCCGGGCGATGCCCGGGATCCGCCTCTGCCTCCCGACCGGCGACCCGCCGTCGCCTCTGTACGAGGCCCTCGCGGCGCGCGCCGCCGCCGGCGACGTCTCGTTCGTGGACGCCACGATCGTCCTCCTCGACGAGTACCTCGGCCTCGCGCCGGGCGACCCGGCCCGCTGCGACGAGCGGCTCCGGCGGGAACTCGTGGATCTCCTCGACCCGCCGCC